>CAMAWS010000334.1 GCA_945861845.1 Candidatus Sulfopaludibacter sp. SbA3
TGGCCAGTTTGCCGGAGGGGAGCTTCAGCAGCCTTCCCAGTTTCTCGTAAATGTCCGTCCGTTCCGGGGCAGGAGGCATTTTCTTGCGATTCAGTAATTGCGAAATGTAAGACTCTGTGACTTCCGCAGCGTCGGCAAGGTCCCGCTGCTCCAATCCCAGCTCTTTCAGCTTCTGCTGAACCAGTTGTGTAACGTCCATTCTGATGGCGGCCTCTCCGCTTCTGAACTTAACTTCTTTTAGTCTATTCCAGGTCACTAATGATATTTACATTTACTCGTACTTCACCTACTATGGTTAAGTTCCTTGCTGACCACAACAACCAATTGCGAAACCCAGGCACTTACAGCATCCAGTCAACCCAAGCCCAAAGGAGATTCACATCCGATGACAGTACAACCTTTACACGACCGCGTCCTGATCAGGCGCATTGAAGAGCAGGAGACGGTCCGAGGGGGAATCATTATCCCCGACAGCGCCAAGGAAAAGTCCCAGGAGGGCGAAGTAGTGGCCGTTGGAACGGGCAAGATGCTCGACAACGGGACGGTTACACCGCTGGAAGTAAAGAAGGGGGACCGGATACTTTTTGGAAAGTATTCCGGGACCGATATCAAGGTGGAACAGAAGGACTATTTGATACTTCGCGAAGACGAAATCATAGGCATCTTGACCAACGCCGGCAAAGCAGCCGCCAAGAAACACTAAAAGGAGCATAAATGGCGAAACAGATAATTCAGGGCGAACACTCGCGCCAGGCAATATTACGCGGCGTCAATACGCTGGCCAACGCAGTCAAGATCACGCTGGGGCCGAAGGGCCGCAATGTGATCCTGGAAAAGAAATTCGGATCCCCACTGATCACGAAGGATGGCGTGACCGTGGCAAAGGAAATCGAATTAAAGGATCCGCTGGAAAACATGGGCGCCCAGATGGTGAAGGAAGTGGCATCCAAGACGAGCGACGTCGCAGGCGATGGCACGACCACGGCCACGGTGCTGGCGCAGGCGATTTTCCGGGAGGGCGTGAGGACGGTTGCGGCCGGGGCAAATCCGATGGCCGTGAAACGTGGCATTGAAAGAGCGGTGCAGGTAGCCGTCGAACAGATCAAGAAGCTATCTAAACCCGTGAATGCGGAAATGACCGCCCAGGTGGCAACAGTTTCGGCCAATGACGACTCGACAGTCGGCAACATCATTGCCGAGGCCATGAAAAAGGTTGGCAAGGACGGCGTCATCACGGTCGAAGAATCAAGGACGATTGACACCATGCTGGAAGTCGTCGAAGGCATGCAGTTCGATCGCGGTTACCTGTCACCTTACTTTGTGACGGACCCTGACCGCATGCAGTGCGTTCTCGAAAACTGCGTCATCCTGATCTCCGAAAAGAAGATCAGCACGATGAAAGACCTTCTGCCGATCCTGGAACAGGTGGCGAAGCTGGGACGTTCGCTGTTGATCATTGCCGAGGACATCGAAGGCGAAGCGCTTGCAACTCTTGTTGTAAACAAGCTTCGCGGAACCCTGCAGGCGGCTGCTGTCAAGGCGCCGGGTTTTGGCGATCGCCGGAAGGCGATGCTCGATGACATCGCCACACTCACCAACGGTCGTTCGTTCACCGAGGATCTTGGAATAAAGCTGGAGAACATCAAGATCGAAGATCTGGGTTCCGCGAAAAAAGTCATCATCGACAAGGACAACACCACCATCGTCGAAGGAGCCGGCAAGCGCGCGGCCATCGAAGGGCGCGTGAAACAGCTTCGCGTCCAGGTGGAAGAAACGACTTCCGACTACGATCGCGAAAAACTGCAGGAGCGGCTGGCGAAGCTCGTCGGAGGCGTGGCCATAATCAAGGTCGGCGCGGCGACAGAAACTGAAATGAAGGAAAAGAAGGCACGCGTCGAAGATGCGATGCACGCGACTCGCGCGGCTGTGGAAGAAGGGATTGTTCCTGGCGGCGGCGTGGCATTCCTGCGCGCAATTCCCGCCCTTGATAAGCTGGAACTCGAGGGAGACGAGCAGATCGGCGTAACGATTGTGAAGCGAGCCCTTGAAGAGCCCCTGCGGCTGATCGCCGCCAACGCCGGACACGAAGGCGCTGTGGTTGTCGGTAGAGTTCGCGAGTCGAAACAGCCAAACTTCGGCTTCAATGCCGCAACCGAAGAGTACGGCGATATGATCGCGGCCGGCATTCTCGATCCGGCCAAGGTAAGTCGTTCCGCGCTCCAGAACGCGGCTTCCATTGCGGCACTGATGCTTACGACGGAAGCCCTCATCGCCGAAATCCCGGAAAAAGAGGGTGCCGCCGCGGCGCCGGCCGGCCCGCCAATGTACTAGTCGATGATCCGTTCAAAAGGCGCAACGAGCAGAACATGCCCGTTGCGCCTTTTGTTCTTCCTGTCCCCGCTAATTCTCAATGAGGTGATTCCATGAACCGTGACAACTTTGATGATTTCACGAAACTTCGCATTCCCGACCTTTCCGAATTTCGCCCGCCGCCAGGCACGCTAAGACTGGTTCTCGCTGCCGCAGCGGGCCTGGCCGCATTGATCCTGCTGTGGGGCAGCTTTTACCAGATTGAACCCGAAGAACTGGGCCTGGTACTGCGTTTCGGGCGTCACGTACGAACGACGGACCCGGGGCTTCGCATGAAGATTCCGTTGTTGGAAAACGTGATCAAGGTGCCCGTCCAGCGCCAGCTCAAACAAGAGCTTGGATTCCGCACCGTGGAGGCCGGCATTCGATCCCAGTTCAGCGAGGAAAACTTCCTGGCCGAGAGCATGATGCTCACCGGCGATCTGAACGTTGCGGTTGTCGAGTGGATTGTTCAGTACCGCGTAACCGATCCTTACCGTTTTCTTTTCAAGGTCCGGAACCTGGAAGAGACGTTGCGCAGTATGAATGAAGCCGTCATGCGAGAGGTCGTCGGAGACCGGACCGACACCGAAGTATTGACGGTCGGACGGCAGGAAATCGAGACCACGGCCGAGCTGAAATTACAGGAGTTGTGCAACCAGTACGAGACCGGCATCACGGTGGCGCAGGTCGTGCTGCAGGACGTGAACCCTCCCGATGCAGTCAAGCCTTCATGGGACGAAGTCAACCAGGCTCAACAGCAACGAGACCGCCTCATCAATGAAGCCCGCGCCGAGTACAACAAGGTCATCCCGCGTTCGAGCGGAGAGGCTGAACAAACAATACTTGGGTCCGAAGGTTACGCCCTGGACCGAGTCAATCGAGCCCAGGGCGACGCCGCCCGATTCAAGGATCTTCACGAGGCGTATCGGCTTGCTCCCGAGGTAACCCGGCAGCGCATGTACCTTGAAACGATGGAGCGAGTGCTGCCGCGAGTGGGGGGCAAAATATTCCTGGATAAAGACGCGAAGGGCTTGCTGCCCTTGATGCCATTGAACGTGTTCGGCGGCGCAGTTGCGGCAAGTGCTACGCCAGCCGTGGAAGGAAGGTCGAATTGAAGAACGCAAAACCATTGATTATCGCCTCTGTCATTGTCTTCGCTCTCCTCACGCTCGTGAGCGCCACCTACGTCGTCGGCGAGACGGAGCAAGTGGTCATCACCGAGTTTGGCGAGCCGGTCGGAGAGTCGGTCGCCACTCCCGGACTGCATTTCAAATTGCCTTTCATCCAGGTTGCGAATTACTTCGACAAGCGCTTTCTCGAATGGGACGGCAGCCCCAACCAGATTCCCACCAAGGACAAGCGCTTCATCTGGGTTGACTCGTATGCGCGCTGGCGCATCAGCGACCCTCTGCGATTCTTTCAGCGGCTTCGCGACGAGCGTGGCGCGCAATCCCGGCTGGACGACATTCTCGATGGCGAGACCCGAAACGCGATCGCGCGCAACAACCTCGTTGAGGTCGTGCGCAGCACTAATCGCGATCCAGCCGACATCGCCGTCGAATCCGAAGAGGAGACATCGGTGCCCGAAACAATCCTGCTGGGCCGGCAAGCCCTGACGCGGGAAATTCTGGCCAAAACGGCCCCCCGTGTCGCGGAGTTTGGGATCGAATTGATGGACTTCCGGTTCAAGCGGATCAACTACGTGGAACAAGTCCAGAACGACGTTTTCCAACGCATGATTGCCGAACGTAAACGCGTGGCCGAACGCTTCCGCTCCGAAGGCGCCGGCGAAGCGGCCCGAATCAGCGGCGAACGAGACCGGGACCTCCAGCGCATCCAATCCGAAGCGTACCGTACGGCCCAGGAGGCCCGAGGAAAAGCAGACGCCCAGGCGACGAAAATCTACGCCGAAGCGCACAACAGGGACGCATCGTTTTACGCGTTCACGAAAAGCATGGAAACATACGAGAAATCGGTGGATTCCAAAACCATCCTGATTCTTACGACCCAGGGAGAGTTACTCAAATACTTTGAACGTGCGCGGTAATGACGAGGAGTAATAGCAGATAGACCTGGATAGAGTTGGGAACGCGCGCCGAA
>CAMAWS010000335.1 GCA_945861845.1 Candidatus Sulfopaludibacter sp. SbA3
ACGATTTCGGTCGGATCGATTTCGTACAGCACCTGATACGGAAATGTCTCAACCAAAGCACGGCGCATTCGACGGTAGACAACAGGGTACATTTCTGGACGCTCCTCGACGGATTGAATGCACTTGTTTACGCACCGAAGAAACTGGTCCCCCAGGAACTCACTCTTTCGGTCGTACCACGTGATTGCTTCGTCCGCGTCTTGCTCAGCCTCCGGGGTTAGCCGAGCTCTCACCGATGACGCTTCTCGAGTCGCGCCTTTATTTCAGACCACGGTTTAGCTGCTGATGGGTTCCGCCGATGCTCGCGCTTGCGCCGGTCAAGTTCCTTCCGCTGGGAAGCAGTCAGTGGGATCTCTTCTGGACTCGCCGCGATGCTGTCCCAGATTTCGCCGACGAGCCGAAGGCGATCCTTAATGCTGAGAGTTAAGATTTCGTCGACCTGTATTTTCATGGTGCCCCCTATTTTCGTCCTACCGTCGGATTTGAGCAAGGTATGGGTTCATCGCCTTGAAACGGCTTCATTCAATGGAATTCTCAGTCTTCAATTCCAACAAGTCCCAAAGATTCCCGTACAAATCCTCGAACACAGCAACTGTGCCATACGGCTCGCTTTTCGGTTCCCTCACGAACGCAATTCCGAGCGAAACCATGTTGTTGTAGTCTCGCCAGAAATCGTCGGTATTGAGAAACAGAAAGACTCGGCCACCGGTCTGGTTGCCAACGAATGGCTGCTGTTCAGACTTCGAGGCTCTCGCGAGTAGCAAGCTCGTACCGTCGGAACCTGGGGGTGCGACTACCACCCAACGCTTGTCTTGCTCCGGCTGGTAAGTGTCCTCGACCAACGTGAAGTTCAGCTTCTTCGTATAGAACTCAATGGCCTCGTCGTAATCGCGAACGACCAGCGCTACATGAACGATAGATTGCTTCATATTCGCAACAGGATCTCGCCACTTCAAGGCAGTGAGTCCGTATAACGTGGGCATCAGCCGCCGCGATCGGCACGCGAAGCGGTCGGCTGCATGCCGTGCAGCCAAAGAACAATGTTGGTGCATGATACGGCGGACGGGCGGAAAGGCAAAACGGGATTAGACCGCTTAAACGGCAGCCTAATTTCATCCGGGATTATGCCTCGTCGGCCATGCGTCGACAGACCCGTTGTTCCACTATTCCTCCCTCCGCACGGCAGAGAATCGCAGCCGAACGTAGTCCACAACCCACGTTCCATCGGGCGTGCAGAGATCCGGCCTTAGAGATTCCTGGACTTCGCTTAGAAACGGCGCTCGATCCTGCGGGGGCAGCGCCGCCGTAAACGTTTCCGCGAACGTTTCGAGCCAACCGGTCATTTCGCCGGGCAAGACCGTGGGGCGTGGAATCAGGGCGATCCAGGTTACGTCGAATCCGCCACGCGCCAGGCGAGCGACATAATCGTCGATGGTTGGAAAATACCAGGGGTTGATTGCCGCGGCGTCGATTCCCCGGCGCGCCAGGCTGGAATACACGGCCGCCGCAACTTTGGTAATGCAGCCATAACCGCCAAATTCAGCGACAAACCGACCGGAGGGTTTCAGGGCGCGGCGAACGCCCGCAATTACATCATCCGGCGCTTTCATCCAGTGAAGCGCGGCATTACTGAAAACGGCGTCGAACTCTTCATTGAAGGAGAGTTGATGGCCATCCATGATGCATACGTCCAGGCCGCGGCCGCGGGCCGCCTGGATCTGCTCGCCACTGCTGTCGACGCCAACAACATTGCAGCCCATTGCGGCCAGTTGCTCAGTCAGGGCGCCATCGCCGCAACCCAGGTCCAGGATGCGTTCGCCGGATTTCGGCGCGAGCAGTTCTACAACAGGACCTGCAAGATCCGAAACAAAGCGCGCGTTTCGTGAATAGCGATCAGGATTCCAATTTTGCGTGGCAGTCAAGGCAGATTGAATATAGCAGATCCATCGTTGACAGTAGCGCGAGGCGGATGTTAGCTTTCAGAGTTTGACTGCGCTCTCTGAGAGCGTTCGGCTGGTACGGTCCCTTCCAAAGCTTAAGATAAAGATGATTAATATCGATTTTTCGGCAATCGTCACAATTCTGTACCTCATCATCCTCTATATCTTCATGAGCCGCTTCTTCTTCGGCCCGATTGTGCGGGTCCTGAACGAGCGGCACAGGCTTACCGAGGGCAGGCTCGACGAGGCCCATAAGAGGATGGCCCAGGCCGAACAAAAGGCCGCTGAATACGAGAATGCCCTGAAGGCTGCCAGGGCAGAAGCTTACCGCCGCCAGGAAGCAGTCCGGGAAAAGGCGTTGACCGAAAAGGCGGAAGTGGTTACCAAGGCAAAGATCGAGGCGGAAAAGGCGGTTCAGGAAGGCCGGGCGCGGATCGCGGCAGAGGCCGCGGGAGCTCGGGAATCACTGGCGGTTGAGGTGGATAACCTCGCCAAAGAACTGGCCACATCTATATTGCGGAACTGATCTATGAAAAAGGCGATCCTGTTCTCACTCATGGCGATCTTTCTTCTTGCTGCAGTGGCGCCGGCCCAGGAACATGCCGAGGGCGAGGCCGCAGCGGAGGAACACGCCGCAGAAAGTCCTTTGACCGTTGTATTCCGTTGGGCGAATTTCGTCATTCTCTTTGGCGCCCTTGGCTATCTGCTGCGCAAGCCGGCGCGTGAGTTCTTCGAGGGCCGGAGTAATGAGATTGCTTCCGGTCTTGCGCGCGCATCCCAGGCACAGCAGACTGCCGAACAGAGGCTTGTCGATATCGAAAAGCGCCTGGGCCACCTGTCGGTGGATATCGCAGCGCTGAAAGCAGAGGCTGAAAAGGAGTCCGTGACCGAGCGCGACAAGGTCATCGCTGAGGCAAAACGCGAGGTAGAGAGGGTGGTTGAACAGTCGCGCCAGGAAATCCAGCGCTTCGCCCGAAGCGCCGAGCGTGAAATCAAGGAAAGCCTGGCGGAACTCGTCGTGGACAAGGCCGGCAAGGCCCTGCGCACTGAAATGACAGAGGACGATCAAAAACGTGTGATCGTTCGATTTATCGAAAAACTCTGAGGAACTGATGTCAGTAGCAGCCAATCGATACGCGAAAGCACTGGTAGAGGTACTTTATCCGGCAAAGGCCGAAGCCGGCCTGGAGCAACTCCGCCGGTTCAGCGTTCTTCTGGGGGAACAACGCGACGCACGGCGTATGTTCGAAAACCCCACGGTTTCGGCGGAGCGGCGAAAAGCACTTATGGGCAAGATCTGCGGCGCGCTTGGTTTCGATCGTCCAGTCCAGAACTTCCTCGATATTCTTATCGACCGGAACAGGCTGAGCCTGCTCGACGAAATCATTGAGGCTTACCAGAAGCTGCTCGACGAGAAAATGGGTATTGTCCGGGCCTTCGTCACCGCGGCCCATCCGCTCGACGCGGCGCAGCGCGGAGACATTGCTTCGAAGCTGGAACGCGTTACAGGTAAACAGATCCGCATGGAAGTCGCGATTGACCCGTCTTTGATCGGTGGCGTTGTCGCCCGCGTCGGCAGCACGGTCTATGACGGCTCGGTCCGGCAGCAACTGGCATCATTTAAAAATCGCCTAATAGGGGAAGTATAGCCGGGTGCTATTACCCCCAGTCTAAGGGAAGGTCATGGAGATTAAAGCAGACGAGATCAGCAAGATCATTCGGGAACAGATCGAGGAGTACAAGTCCGGCGTCGAGGTCAGCGAAATCGGGACTGTAATCTCCGTTGGCGACGGCATTGCACGCGTGTATGGCCTGGAGAAGGTGATGGCCGGCGAACTCCTGGAGTTCCCTCATGGCGTAATGGGATTGGCCCTGAACCTCGAGGAAAGCCAGGTCGGCGTGGTGCTGCTTGGCGAGTACACGGAAATCCGTGAAGGCGACACGGTCAAGCGTACCGGACGCATCATGGAGGTTCCGGTGGGCGAGGCGTTGATTGGGCGTGTCGTGAATGCGCTCGCGCAACCCATCGACGGCAAAGGAGCGATTTTCTCGGAGAAGTTCAGCCCGGTCGAGCGAATTGCGCCGGGCGTCATCGACCGCCAACCCGTGAAAGAGCCGCTCCAGACCGGGCTGAAAGCCATCGACGCGATGATTCCGATCGGCCGCGGCCAGCGCGAATTGATCATCGGCGACCGCCAGACGGGTAAGACAGCCGTAGCGATCGACACGATCATCAATCAAAAAGGCCTTGATGTGATTTGCGTTTACGTCGCGATCGGCCAGAAGCGCTCGACAGTCGCCCAGGTGGTCAAGACCCTTCAGGAATTTGGAGCGATGGATTACACCGTCGTCGTTTCGGCATCCGCCAGCGATCCTGCGCCAATGCAGTACATCGCTCCGTACGCCGGCTGCGCAATCGGCGAGTACTTCCGCGATAGCGGCCGTCACGCGCTCTGTATCTATGACGATCTTTCGAAACACGCCGCGGCGTATCGCGAAATCTCTCTGC
>CAMAWS010000336.1 GCA_945861845.1 Candidatus Sulfopaludibacter sp. SbA3
GACCGCTCCTGCCCGAGGCACTGCGCTGGGTCTGGCGGGATTGGACCACTCCGATTGCCAAACCGCTGAAGTCCTTCGCAGCCCGCTTCGTCGATCCCTCCTTGCCTTGGGAGCCGGTGAGCCAGGGTCACCAATCCACCGACGGCCCCGCGGTGGACCCGGACGGCAACGTCTATTTTTCCGATGCTCCGAACAACCGCATCCACAAGGTGGATCACACGACCGGCAAGGTCAGCCTCTTCAAGGCGGACACGGGAGGCGCCACCGGATTGATGTTCGGGCCCGATGGCCGCCTCTACGTCTGCCAGCCCGGACACCGCCGGATCGCCGCGTACGACAAGAGCGGGAAAGAGTCCGTCATCGCGCCCGAAGCCGCCGGCTGCAACGATTTGGCGATCGGCGCCAAGGGCGATATCTACTTTACCGAGCCGCAAGCACGCCGCATCTGGCTCATCGATCAACGCGGCGCCAGGCGCGTGGTTCACGAAGGGCTATCGTTCCCGAATGGCGTCCGGGTCTCGCCCGATCACTCGCTGCTTCTGGTGGCCGATTCAGCCACGCGCTGGGTCTGGTCCTTCCAGATTCAGCCTGACGGGTCGCTCGCCTACGGACTGGCCTTTCACCGGCTCGAAATTGAGGATGAGGTGGAAGCGGGACAGACGCGCTCGGGCGCCGACGGATTCACGGTCGATACCGAGGGGTTCCTCTACGTCTGCACGCGCCTGGGCATCCAGGTCTCCGATCCGGCCGGCAGGACTTCGGCGGTGCTGCTGAAGCCATCCGAACAGACGCCGTCAAACGCGGTGTTTGCCGGCCCTTCACTTGACACCTTGTACGTCACCGCGGGCGGCCGCGTCTTCCGGCGTCCCATGAAGCGCCGGGGCGTGTTTCCGTGGGTGCAGTCGAAGCCACCGGTTCCCAGGCTGTAACCAAAGCGACGGCCATGGCCGTTGGGGCCGGCCCGCCTTGCGCAAATCTGAAATGCTACTGCGACCAAATGAAGTGTTTCCATGTCG
Organism: Candidatus Sulfopaludibacter sp. SbA3; assembly: GCA_945861845.1. Taxonomy (GTDB): domain Bacteria; phylum Acidobacteriota; class Terriglobia; order 20CM-2-55-15; family 20CM-2-55-15; genus CAMBFR01. Next base: position 1,017 of record CAMAWS010000336.1, read on the forward strand.
CCGGGTTCTTAGCATTGGCGCTTGCCGTTTCCGGCGGCTCCCCCAGTGAAGAACGTCATACCACATATGATTAAACAAATAAACAGTACAATGTTTCCGGTACGGGAAGTTGGAGTGGTGTTGCGAATATGAGCCAATCTTTGATGGGGTTATCTTCGGCAATGCGAAGGCAGGGGATCGGATCGGCTGGAGCGGCGGCTTAGGCGCCAACAATTCAGGTCATACAATTGTTCGCACGTCCGACCGTCGGCCGCGCCGGGTGGATTTCGCTCGAAGTTATTGAACGACTGGAAGATAACGGACAAGAGATTCACGGATGGCGGTTCAGGTCCGCAAGTCGAGGGTCGAGTGCGCATAACTTGTGAACTACCGCTAGGCTGTGACAAAATTGGGGGCATGCCGATGCGGCTGATAGTAAGGATGGCGTTGCTCGCGGTTCCTTCGTGGCTGGAGTTGAGGGCGGCTCCTCCGGCCCAACCCGATTTGGTCTCGATGTTCCCTTTCGGGGGACAGCAAGGGACAAGCTTCAAGGCGACGGTCCGCGGCAAAGTGTTGGACAACGTTACCGCTGTTTGGTTCGATTGCGAGCACCTCTCGGCCACGATTACGGGCGTTCAGCCTGACCCGGCTGCATCGAAAGGTTCCCGTGCCGGCTCGAAAAAGAAGAAAGGCTCGTCGGCGCCGACTCAACTGCTGTCGATGGACCTGAAGGTTGCCCCGGACGCGGGCGTGGGTATGCATTCCATGCGCATTCTCACGCCGGGTGGGATCTCCAACGCCATTTCGGTTCGCGTGCACGCCGAGCCTGCCCTCCTGGAATCGGCCACCAGTCACAGCGGGCCGTCCGCAGCCCAAACCATTCCAGCCTTCCCCGTTGCGATCAGCGGAAAACTTACCGGCGGCGGAGAGCTTGATTACTACGCTTTTGAAGCCAGGCAAGGGGAGACGTTCCGCTTCGACGGCCTCTCGTCGGGCACGGGTTTAGACCCCAGCCTGACGCTGTTTGAGCCGGGCGGCAGTTGGTTCCGCCAGGACCGCCTGACGGAATTGGCGTTCAATGACGATGAGGTTTGGTATCCCGGTCTGTCGGCGCACGCCAGGATCACGTATAAGTTTGCGAAGGCGGGGCGCTATCTGATCCGGGTGAGCGGCTTTCTCGGCGAGGGCCGGCCGGACAATCTGTATCAACTGGCCATTCGGCGCGAGTCCGATGGCCCCTTTGAAGTGGATGCCATGCGTCCGGCGCATCTGCCGTCACCGTCCTCGGATCTTTCCTGGCGTGAGCGGACCTGGAAGCGCGAACTGAAGCCGGATCGTTTGACGGCTCTTCAGGCCCGAACCGCGGGCGCAGCGGATGACACGGCGCCGCGGAAGATTGCTCCGCTGCGTTTGACCGGGCCGCAGCCGGTCCAAGTCTCCCTTCCTGCGCTGCTAGAAGGAACCATCGAGCGGCCTGCTCAGATACATCGAGTGAAATTTGCGGTGAAGGCGAATGATCGCATTGCCGTAGAGGTTGAGACTTTGCGCCAGAGCATCCCGCAGTTCAATCCCTATTTGCGGATTGTCTCGGCCAGCGGCGATGAAGCCTTCACCAATGTGCATTCAACGGTGAACACCTGCGGCGACACGATTCTCAAACAGATCCAGCCGAAGACGACGTATTCGTTTCCGCGTGCCGGCGAATTCATTCTGGAGATTCGCGACATCACGCATACCTACGCTGGTCCGGACTTCGCCTACCGGGTGCTCTTGCGGCGCCAGGTTCCGCATGTTGGTGAGGTCCACGCCGCCGAGGAACAGATCAATCTGGTTGCGGGTGAGGTTGCCAAGATGGGCGTCGAGACCGATCAGGAAGAAGGCTTCGACGGACAGATTGCCCTCACGGTCGAGGGGCTCCCCGCGGGGGTGCGCGCCATGATGGGAACCGACGTGCAACCCCAGGTCCCACCGCCCTACAATCAGGGCAAGGTAGAGCGATTCCGGCCGGAAAGCCAGAAGGCGACATTCCTGTTTCTGACGGATGATACGGCTCCCGCGACCTCGCGGCCGGTGGAGGCGCGCATCGTTGCCCAGCCGGTGGTGAAAGGAAAGTTAGGGGGTCCGCTCACGGTGAAGAAGATTCTGGTGACGGTAGTAAAGGCCGGAAATCAAGAGGCTACGCAATGATTCGTATTTATGCTGGGTTGCTGTTGGTTACGCCGTTCCTCGGTGCGGCTGCGGTGGATACGCCGAAGCTGGTTTCGCTACGCCTTTTGCCCGAGCAGCGCACGCTTCACGGGAAGAAGTCTTCGCAGCAGTTTCTCGTGCTCGGCCGGTATTCCGATAAACGCGAGCGGGATTTGACGGGACAGGCGCGCTTCACGGTTACGAGTCCCGCTTCGGCCCGTGCCGATGAGGCGGGGCGCGTGTTTGCGGTGGGCGATGGGGAGACGGCACTCGTGGCCACGGCGGGCGGCCTTTCGGCCCGCGCTTCGCTGAAGGTGGAAGGCTCCGGGATCGACCGGCCATTCAGCTTCCCTCGCGATGTCGTCAGCATCATCACTCGCCGCGGCTGTAACACCTCGGGCTGTCATGGCGGCATCAAGGGCCAGGCGGGGTTCAAGCTGTCCACTCATGGCATCCATCCCAAAGAAGATTACAAGTGGATCGTGGAAGGCGGCGTGTTCCAGGTGCTCACCGAAGAGGCGGGCGGACAGAAGAAGCCGCGAGTCGACACGAAGACTCCCGAACAGAGCCTGATTCTGCAGAAAGCGACCATGGGCATTCCGCACGGTGGCGGCATGCGTTTGCAGAAGGGCTCGGAAGATTACGACGCCATCCTGGCGTGGGCGCGTAACGGAGCGCCCTATGGCGCCGAAGACAAGGCTAGCAATCCGAAGGTGGCGCGGCTCGAGGTCTTTCCTAACAATGTCTTTCTGCGCGCCGGGGAAAAACAGCGCCTGCTCGTGACCGCTTTCTATGAGGACGGCCGGGCGGAGGATTTTACGCACCAAGTGTTGTATGAACCGCAGTCAGGAGTGGTTAGTGTTTCAGCCGGCGGCATCGTGGAAGCGAAGAAGCCGGGCGAGACCGGCATTCTCGTCAAGGCGGTGGGCAACCTGGTCCGCGCCGGAGTGGGCGTGCTCGCAGACCCGATGCCGAACTATCCGCAGGTCTCGCGCAACAACTTCATCGACGACGAGGTCTTCGACAAACTGAAGTTATTCAGCATCGTTCCATCGGATCTTTCCACGGACGCCGAGTTTGTGCGGCGCATCTGCCTGGACTTGGCGGGGATGGCGCCGCCGCCGGAGCGCGTGCGCGAGTTTGTAGCGAGCAAGGATCCACGCAAGCGCGAGAAGCTGATCGAAACGCTGCTGGAATCGCCGGAATACATCGACTACTGGACGTTTCGCTTCGCCGACCTTTTCCGCGTGGCGGTGTTTCCCG
>CAMAWS010000337.1 GCA_945861845.1 Candidatus Sulfopaludibacter sp. SbA3
ATCCCATTTCGTCGAGGGCCTGCTGAAGCTGCTCCGGATATCCCTGGTCTCGCGACAAACCGTATCCTGCTGTTAAGCTATCGCCGAATGCCAGGATGACCGGGCGATTGTCGGTTTGGGGAGTCCCGGGATTGGATATCTTCGCGGCAGTTGCCGGGAGCGCCTGCTGCGGCGCGGTTTCGGGTTCGGCGGAAGTGCAGCCGGCGAGTAATAAGAGGATGAGTAATCCGTAACAGGCCTTAGGCATAATAGAGCGAATCATGATTGTTGTTCGAAACCTCGTCAAGACTATCCGTAACGGCGCCCACCAGGTGGAGATAATTCGCGACATCAGCTTTGACGTGCCGGCGCGTCAATTCGTTGCGATCATGGGGCCGTCGGGCAGCGGAAAAAGCACGCTGCTTGGACTGCTCGCTGGACTCGACTGGCCGACAGCCGGATCGATCGTGCTCGACGGCGTGGAGATAACAGGTCTGAAGGAAGACGAAATGGCGGTTCTTCGCGGGCGTAAGCTGGGATTCGTATTTCAGTCCTATCATCTTATTCCGACGCTGACTGCCCTTGAGAACGTCATGCTTCCCATGGAAATGCTGGGCGACCAGTTGGATGGCGCCATGTCGAGGGCCGAATACCTGATCGAGAGCGTGGGCCTGGTCGATCGCAGCGATCACTATCCTGCCCAGCTCTCAGGAGGGGAACAGCAGCGTGTGGCGCTGGCTCGCGCCTTCATCATGAAGCCTGCAATCCTTTTCGCCGACGAGCCTACCGGAAATCTCGACAGCGCAAATGGCGCTCACGTCCTCGATCTCTTGCTGCGTTTGAACAAGGATGAGGGTACGACGCTCATCATGGTGACGCATGACCAGTCTCTTTCCTCCCATGCGGACCGGCGCATCATGTTGCGCGATGGACGCATTGTCGAGGACATCGTATGAACTACAACCGGAGCAAGCTCCGATTCGCCATCATGATGGCCTGGCGTGAAACACGCTCGGCATCCGGAAAGTTCTTTTTCCTGATCGTCGCCGTCGCCCTTGGGACGGGCGCGTTGACGGCGGTTACCGGGTTCAACGAATCGGTCTTGTATACGCTGCAGCGGGAGGCTCGCACATTGATGGCGGGCGATATCTCGGTTCGTCTTCCGATACGTCCTTCGCCCGAGGAACTAGCCTATTTCGAGGCGCTGGCTGGCCAGGGAATCCAGTACACGCGTGTGACCGAAACCGTGTCCATGGCCTCGTCCGGGCAGGGCAATCCCACATTGGTATCGGTTAAGGCCGCAGACTTCTCGACCTATCCGTTCTATGGCAAGTTCGAGCTGGATCCGCCCGATGCAAAGCTCGACGAGAATTCGGTTGCCGCTTCCGAGGACCTGCTTTTGCGATTGCGGATCAAGGTCGGCGATTCCATCAAGCTCGGCTCGCGCGAGTTCAGGATCGCCGGACGAATCAAGACCGAGCCGGACCGGATGACGACGGGTTTCACGCTGGGCCCCCGGGTTATTTTCACGCGCGAGGCGCTGGAGAGCACCGGCATTGTTACTGAAATCAGCCGCGTACAGGAGCGGATCATACTCAAGCTTCCGGAGAACCAGGACGCCGCTGCAACCCGCCAGATCATCGAGACGAAGTTTCAGCGCCGTGGCCGGGTCAGCGATTATACGGAAACCAATCCCGCGCTCACGCGCGCGCTGGACCGGTCGACCCGCTTCCTGAGTCTCGTCAGTCTTGTTTCTCTTATTGTCGGTGGCCTGGGCGTGGGCGCGACCATGCAGAGTCACCTGATGCAGAAGATGCAGAGCATTGCCTTCATGAAGTGCATCGGGGGCCGTTCTGAACACATTATCCGGATCTATTTGGCGCAGGCCTTGATGCTCGGACTTGCCGGCAGTCTCGCGGGCGTTGTCCTGGGCGCGTTTGGCCAATCGGTGTTCGCGCGCCTTGTGGCGTCGTACTTCGATGTCGAGGTCGTCATGGTTTGGCCGGTCATGGCGATGCTGAAGGGTCTCGCCGTGGGCATCATGACCACGACGTTGTTTGCCTTGCCGTCGCTGCTCTCCATTGCGGGAATTCGCCCGGGCTGGATGCTGCGACGGGACTTTTCCACGGAAGCATCACCCGTGCGGGACTGGCGCAGCCTGGTGGCGCGAGCTGCAATCCTTGCCGGGTTGTGGGCGATCGCCGTGTGGATCGGCTCCTCGTTTTATTTTGCAAGCGTGTTTGCCGGAGCGATTGTCGCGGGTGTTTTGATTATTGCGGGGATTGGCGCGCTGTTGTTGAGGGTTCTTAAGAGAGTATCGGCGCTCGAGCGATTTCGCGGCTCGCCGGCGATCCGCCACGGCATTTCCAATCTGTACCGTCCGGGCGCGCACGCCACGGTCATATTGAGCAGCCTTGGCATTGGCGTCATGTTCACGTTGAGCGTTTACTTTCTTCAGCATTCGCTGCTTGAAGAAATTCGCCTGATTGCGCCTGCGGACTCGCCCAATGTTTTCATGATCAACATTACCGATCGCGAGAGCCGGGGCATTGCGCGGCTGATCGAAACGGAACCGGGGATTATCAATCGGCAGGCATTGATGCCGGCAGTGGCGGCGCAGTTGATGACCGTAGACGGCAAGCGGCTCGAGGATCTTCCGATTGATGACGATGCCCGCCGTTACCTCAGGACTCAATTCACGCTCACCTGGGCGGAGCAAATTCCACCAACGACCGAGATTCTCGAAGGCGAATGGTGGACGCCGGATACGACCGAGGCGCTCGTGTCCGTCCAGCAAAACGCGGCGGAGAACCTGGACTTGAAGGTCGGCAGCGTGCTCACCTGGAGCGCGTTGGGAGGCGAGATCCAGGCGCGGGTCGCAAACATCCGGGATACGGATGCCGTGCGGCTTGGCGCCAACAACCAGTTTGTTCTTACGCCGAAGGCCCTGGAAGGTTTTCCCACCGCTTACTTTGGCGCGATTCGTGTGGAACCCGGGAAAATTGGCGCATTGCAGGCGCGAATCTTTCAGGAGTATCCGGCCGTGACTGTGATCAATGCCGAGGACATCCTGACGGTGGTCCAGGATGTCGTCGACAGGGTCAGCCTGGCCGTGCGGTTCGTGGCGGCCTTCGCAATATTCGGCGGCCTGATCGTGCTTGCATCGAGCGTTGCGGGAACGCGTTACAGGCGGATGCGAGAGGTCGCAATTTTGCGAACGGTCGGTGCGACGAGGGCGAAGCTGGTGCGCATCTTCTCAATCGAGTTTGCGATCATCGGCCTGGCGGCCGGCCTGATTGGCGCCGCGCTGGGAACAGGGTTGACCGCCGTTCTTGTTGGGGAGCTCCTGGATACACCATACATATTCATGTGGACGCCCACGATCGTTGCGACCTTCGCTACGGGTTTCCTGACAGTGGTGACGGCGTGGCTGGCGAGCTATGGGATCTTCGGCCGGAAGCCGCTGGATATTTTGCGGGATGTGGAGTCCTGAAAAAACGCTCGGCTCATAAGATCACCTGAACGGAAAGCCGAGTCAGGAGTTCCGGAAATATTGCCACAGCCAGCCCCAGGAGAATGAAAATTCCGCCAGTCATTCGGGGAACCCAGTTCCTTCCGGAAACAACCTTTTCCAGAAGAATGATTGCGCCGATGGCGGCCATCCAGCCCAGGTGCATCACGCCCATTACAAACAGGATCACCATCAGGCCCCAGCAGCAACCAAAGCAGTAAATGCCGTGCTCGATTCCCATTCGCAGGGCGCCTGCCCGACCGTCGCGCCATTGTTCCGCGATGAAATGTAACGGGCTCTGGCAGTGTTTCAGGCAGGCCTGCTTCAAGCGGGTCCATTGATAGAGTCCCGCCAGGATCAATGCCACGCCGGCTGCGCGAAGCACAATGGCGTCCGCGCTGATGGCGTAGTGGCGATAGTTTCCGATCATGATGTATGCCGCGTAAAAGAGGCTGCCGGAAGCTGTCCATGTGAGGAAGTAACCCAGGCCGAAAAGGAATGTGCCTCCACGTGCGTCAGGTGTCCGCTTTCTGTAAACGGTTCGATGAAGGAGGAGAGTGGGATAGCTCGATGGCAGCATCATCGCCACCATCATGACCAGCCACATGCCCGTAAACGCGGCAAAGCTGGTCCATCCCGCCCAGCCTTCCATGCCCAGAGACATGGGGACACCCAGGCTCATGAGAAGTCCCATGCTTTGAACCTGCGCGTAGGTGAAATACCAGGCAATCGTCGTCAATGCGGCGACCGTTGCCAGCAGGGATAGCTGGAAGGGTTCGATGCGGTCCTTAAGCATGAGCAAGCTGACTCATCGTGCGCCCCGGAGGGAAGATTGTGAAATTGGACGAATCCTGCATCTCAAATCCGAAATCCCGAAATATCAGATTGGACCTTCGGGAAGAATCGCCGGTCCAATTTAAGATTTTGGATTTCGGATTTAAGATGCA
>CAMAWS010000338.1 GCA_945861845.1 Candidatus Sulfopaludibacter sp. SbA3
CCCGCGTCCCATATCCTTCTCAGAACCGCTTGAATCCACCGCCGCCGGAATCCCGGGGAACCATCGGCTTCGCTTCGTTGACAGTCAGGGCCCGGCCATTGAAGTCTTTGCCGTTCATTTGGGCAATCGCCTTCTCACCGCCGTCCTGCATCTCAATAAAGCCGAAACCCTTGGAACGCCCGGTTTCCCGATCCGTGATGATACGAACGGTTTCAACCGGCCCCGCCTGCGCGAAGAAGTCCTTCAGTTCAGTTTCCGTCGTTTGAAACGATAAATTCCCAACGAATAGTTTCTTCATGTGATCACCTTTTAATCTGAAAAGAACTTCGGGAGCTTGCGAGAAAGGCCTGAAGGCTTGTCGGGCAAGAGGCAGGAAATCCCCAGAGATCGGAAAATTGTTGTGTTCAGTAAACCCCGGGCGCGTCTATGTTGTGAATGCCCGCCACAGCGCGCCCAGGACCAGGAATACGGAAAGTAGCCCGATTATCCTTATTCGCCTCGCAAGGCTGGCCTTGTCCTTCGCCTCGTTCTTCTTTATCCATGCTTGCCAGACGCGTTCGTCAATCTCGGGGTTTTGCTCATTTTGCGGCATAATTACTATTAACCAATAGTGGTGTAATGATAGTACAATTACTGACTGTTCAGATACAACTATTCACCTTTTACGGTTAAGTAACAATATTCAGCCTGGAGAAACACATGTCGATACGAAATGGGGACCGGTCGCGCGCGGATCGAGTACGGAAGGCAAGATTGCATGACAGGGAACGTATGCGCGAATTGCGGAAAGTAGTCCAAGCCACGCCGAACCCGCCCGCGAAAGCCGTTGTACTGCCGGTATCGTAAGGCGCCCAAACCAGACTGAATCGTCCCCTCCCCCAACGTGCCGTTTCCGCGCAAGCTCAATCGTGTCAGGCCGCAGCTGGTTTGAACTCGCACGGTGACACGCATCCGGGGCCGGGCGCCTGAGGACCACAGAATTGGATTCAATGAAGCTTGAAGATGTACGGCAGCGATTGGCGACGGAGCTCGCGAATTTGATCGAGTCGATTAACCGGAACCGGATTGCCACGCAGGAAATCAGCATTGAAAACACGGAAGACGAAGGCGACCTGGCAACGATCAGCCATGACAAGGAACTGCTCTACAATCTGCACGAGGGCGGTTCCGCGCGGCTGAGGCTTGTGCAGGAAGCAATAAAGGCGCTGGACCGCGGCCATTACGGGGAATGCGTTCGCTGCGAAAAAGAGATTAATGAGAACCGCCTGCTGGCTATTCCATGGGCGACGATGTGCATTCACTGCCAGGAAGAAACGGAAATGGAGCACACGTCTTCGCGCATGACGCTGGCCAACCCGGATGAAGGAAGCATCGAGCTGTAATCGCGGACTTAATCAACGGCCTACTTTATGGCGTGATGCAGGGCTATCTTGCGAAGCGTATCCATGTATCGGTGAGCCCAGGCCTGACCTTCATATTCGGGGAATACCCTGGCAAAGAAAGTGGAATCGGTGTGTTGCGTGGGCTTCACACCGGCAAGCCCTATCGCCAAACCGCCCTGCTCCTGAAGAATCTTCAGGCGGCCCGTTGGATCGGGATGATCCTCGGCTACAAATTCGAATCGATTTTCGAAAGCGACGACAATCGCCGCGTCCATCCATGGCCCAGGCGCTGTCATCATTTCGCTGACGAGCTCCTTTGGTGATCTTACGCCGGCCCCCCCAGCATAACGTTCTGCCGTGTTCAGTTTTATCCTCAGGTTACCCTGGAAATCCGCTACGCTCATGGCCTGAAAGCCCTCTTGCCGAATATTGACGAGACAACAAATGTGGCGACGCAAATCAGCACCATCGCGGCCACCCAGCCGGCGTCCTTGCCCGCGTCCAACAGGTTCACAACGGTGTACTCCTGCCAGAATCTCATATCGTCCTCACATCAGTTCTCAATACATTCATCTTGATCTGACAGCCTGGTTCACCACGGGCTGCTTCTGGAAACGTGTAACCGTGGCCGTGCTGTAGTCGGCCTGATCACGACATTCCGCGATGCAGCAGGTCAACAATAGTTTTCCCTGCGGCGCCGCCGGCTCGCCTTCGCCTTGACTGTGATCCAGGGCAAACAGAATTGGCGTCCCGCACTTACGGCAGCTAACGCCCAGGTACCACTTTGTATCGGTCTTCGACCATTGGGAAATATGCATACTTGTCTCCGACTCCAATCCGCATTCGCAACCGCGGGCTAACCATAATGAAGCAATAGATACGCGAGAACCGCCTGAACAACGAGTGCTCCGATCACGAAACGCCTCTCTGATCTGTCCAACAGGCTCCTATTTGATACGAAAATGAACGGGGTCTCGCAGGTTTTGCAGCTCGCGATAATAGTACAACGCGGTTGGCTGCCGCCCGTCCTTGAAGCGCAGCTGCCGCAAGAATTCAATCTCCTCCGGCGTCACTTCGCCGCTGAGGGAACTGTCTTTCAGGAATTCCTTCAGGCCTGGCCCATCGTCCACAGAATCAACCGGGGCCTCAACGAATTCGAATCTCTTCAGGTGCGCCGGGGCGATCCTGCGATTCAACATAATCTCGAGGCCGAATGAAGCGAGATCTATGTTCCACGATACGATCATGGGATTCAGGAAAGCGGCGCAACTTTCCGGCGTTATGTTGAAAACATCCGTCTCGAGGAATTCGAGAACGTCGACTCGAGTCTGCCTGTAACTCCGGCCGCTTTCCCGGGCCACTATCCTCAACCAGCTTTCGCGGCCCAGTTCCTCCCTGGCCATCGTCTTCACGACATCCAGGAGTTTCTGTGTTATCAGACGTTCAAGCTCGCCAAACGGTTCCTTCTCAAAAATCGCGCGCACCTGGCGGCGCTTGTCCCGCTTGCACTTTTCAAGAAGCAGTTCCCGCACTTCTCCATACAATGGCGACGGGCTTTGAATCTTCTTCTTCAGTTCCTGTTTTCGCTGGAGGTCCGCTAAACCGGCAAGCGTGCCGGCCGGCAGTTTCAGGAACTTTCCAATCTTCTCGTAGATATCGGTCCGGTCCGGGGCGGGAGGCAGTTTCTTCCGGCTCAACAACTGGGAAATATAAGATTCCGTGACTTCCGCTGCATCCGCCAGGGCCCGCTGATCCAACCCGAGTTCCTTCAACTTCTGCAGAATTACCTGAGATACGTCCATCTCCCGCCGATCCCCCGCTATTCGCGCACGCCACTTAACCAGAACCAGTCTCCAATTATACTCGAGAGACTCGGTCGGAACAAGTAATTCACCTAACGCGGTTAAGTTAATCCCCGGTTGAAAGATATGTCCGGCCGAACCCGGACCCTGAACGAGCCGAAGAATGAGGGACATTGAACGACGGAATCATTATCCCGGATACCGGGAAGGAGGAGCAGTCGTGACCGCCGGACGGGCGGCGATCACGCCACCGCGAAGAAATTCCGTGCGCCGTCGATAACGCAGAAACCGCCATACGCAGGGGTCACCTTCCGTGAATCAGCACCTTCGGTCCGGCCTCGAAGAGCACCTCGACCTTGGTGCTGTCTTTGACGGCGATTGCCACGCCGACGCCGAAGCTGGCATGGTCAAGCACGTCACCGGGCGCATAGCTTTCTTTCGATGAATAGACCTTCGCGAGCGCCATGTCCTTGCCCTTCAAAAGCACCTGGTAGCGACTGGCACGCGCCTTCACCGCACGAGGCGCCACGGTACCGCCGGCTTCGCGTGCAATCTTCTGGCGAGGAGATTCGCCTGGCCCGTGCGCCTTGTATGCGTGCTGTGCCTTGCACGTGTTGCAGTGCACGCGCGCGGGCCTGTCGCCAACCATGGCTTCGATCGTGTGCGCGAGGAGGAGTTTGCATTTGCCGCACCAGCTGTCAACGGTCGCGCCCGGCCTCAACATGCTTTCTCCCGAGCGACGACCATGCTGAAATCGACTGCCGCTCCCATCTGTTTGGATTTGGCCACCGCGGCCATCCTCCTGCCAACTTGAATCCCCATAGAATTCCTCCTGTGCGAAATGAATAAGGCGACGCCACTTTCGTCCAACCATCTGTATACATAATGTATACGACCGTGCCGGAACAGCTGGAGAACATGCCGTGCGGCTTATTCTATCAGGCAATTGGGGGAAGAGACGCCTGATTGCCAAATGGGGGCATAAGTTTTCCAAGTTTTCTTTGAGCGCAAAGGTTGACAATCCACCCCGTTAGCGTATTGTTCAGGTAGCGACGATCAAGTCGCTAATTCAAATGTTCGGAAGCTCCTGTCCTGATCGGTCGACGATTCGCCCTTTGAATCCCAGCCGCCAAGTCTCGGAAGTTCCCTTACAGATATTAGGAAGAAAAAAATGTCGAAGAAATTGTTTGTTGGAAATCTGTCGTTTCAGACGACGGAAAGCGATATCAGTAACACGTTT
>CAMAWS010000339.1 GCA_945861845.1 Candidatus Sulfopaludibacter sp. SbA3
GGGGCGGCGAATGGTCATTTCGATTCAAAAAGCGGAAATCCCAAACGGAACGTCGCTCCCAGTCCCGGAGTGCCACTTTCGCGAATGGAGCCACCAGACGCTTCCATGACTCGCTTTACGATTGCCAAACCAAGGCCGGTCCCTCGACGACTGGTTGTGAAGAACGGTTCGAACACCCGTATCTTCAATTCCGGTGACATTCCCTCGCCGTTGTCCTGCACGTCACAGATTATCAGCAGTCTATGCACTTCCCACGTTCGTTCAGAAACAAGAATGGTTGCCCCATTTTTGTGATGAACAACACACCGTCAACTCCCTTGAGAGACTCCTGGTCTCGGTCTCCTTCCAGCCTATTTACGATGCCCTGATAATCGTCCTGGCTGAGATAGATGGATTGTTCGAACCAATTCACTACGCAAACGAAAATCTTGACCCTGCATTGCAACTCTCGGGCGGTTGCGTCCAGCTGCGTTCTTGCTTTGGAAATGTTCTCCAATATCTTTTCGTACAGCTGGTCCTTCAAACAAAGCGCTGAACGACCGCTACTCTGTTTCGTGATGGCCTTGACTTCCCAGCAGACCTTTTGGCCATTCTTTTCGCCGATAAGGTCTGCGCCCGGCGTACCCTTTTTCGGCTTAACGAGTGCGATGTTGAGAAACTTATCTAGTCGCAAGGCCTCAACGACTCTAAGCATCGCAATACCGCTTTCGAGATTTGCAGCGTCACCAGAGTCGAAGTTGAATTCCGACTTGCCTTTGAGAGCTTCCTTGGTCAGACCGAGAACGTGTAGGACAGACTTAAACAAGTTCTCATATCTTTCGAAGAGAGCGGGAAATTCGTCGGGAGAGAAGTTAGTCGGATCTTCTTTCTTAGACAAGTAGCCCGACAGAAAATAACTGCACAACGGGTAGGCGCTGAGATCAGGAGGCCACATGTTTGGAATTCTACCCCCATGGAAGTGGTCGCTACGATGCGAAGAGTGTTGCCACGATGTGTCCGGTAACTTCCGAGATGCCGACTTCTGAGGCGTGAGATTCGATTGTTAGGCGCTGGGCGACTTTCAGCGGGTAAATCGCGATTTGTCGTTTTCCGGGTCACTTCTACGCGAAGCCTACCAACCAGAAGGAAAAGTAAGTGATGGCATCCTTTGGCGTCTGGCCCGGGCCAGGCGCTGCGGTCCTGTGTATAATCCCCGCGATGAAATCAATATTGGCTTTTCTCGTCGTCATCATCCTGGCTGGATGCGGAGGAGAGCCGCAGTCCCCGCAACAGACGGCCAGTCCATCTCCCGCCGCCATGCAGAAAGCGCCGGACGAACCTGCAGCCCTTGCTGTGATAGCCGGGGTGAATTCCGGGCAGATGGATTACTTTGCCCGCAATCGGCGATATGCGCTGACCTACGATGAGCTGATCGAAATGTTCTTCTTAAAGGAGGAACCGGCGATTGAGAAGACGGGATATGACATCAGATTGAGACCCGCCGCCGACGCGGCCAGTTATGTCATCCTGGCAGGCCCCTCAACGCCTTCGCCCGAGGTAAGGCATTTCTTCAGCGATCAAACCGGTACCATTCGGGCCGAACAAGGCAAAGAAGCCAACGCCCAGAGTCCCGCAATCTCGCAATAGTTCAAGCTCCTACCGTGAAGCCTGTCGGCAGATCATTGTGATTACGCCGATCCCGACACCTATCGAAACCGCTTTGAGTGCGAGAGAATAGCCGCCAAAAACAAGCGCCGGAGTCATTACCAGGACTACTGCGACTGCCGCAGCGGCCTTTACCCGGGGCCGGATGACTCGATTCTCGTTCCAATCCCGGATGATGGAGCCCATCCTCGGATGTTCCAGCAACCATCGATGCATTGTTGCCGACCCTCTCGAAAAGCAAAATGCGGCGAGAAGAAGAAATGGCGTTGTGGGCAACAATGGAAGAAACACGCCCAGGAAGCCAAGGCCCACGCAGATGCAGCCGCCGATGTTGTACAACAGTTTCACAGGGGTTAACCAGCCGGAGTAACAGTGAGCACATCTTCTCGGCTTGAGGAATCCCACAACGAAAAGGGTAATAAGAGTAGTGCCCGGCGTGTCATTTGCTCTCTTTGTATGCAGCCCGATTCTGTCGAATCTGCCCGGCATGATCGTGAGCATGCCTCGCATAGATCTCCAGCCACGTATGAATGGAATAAGGACCGCTCTCGGAATGTTCGCCCGCGCGATTCCAATCTTCTTCCGACATCAGATCGAGCAGTTGGGCGGTCGTGGCGCGAGCGCCTTCAAAAGCTTTCAGGGCGGGCTCAATGGGCCTCTTCGAATAGTGGAGCTTCGTTGCGAACTCATCCTGATCATATGCCTGGATGTAAGGCTGGCGTTCGACCAGCAGCTTGCGTAACCGGATGGCGCTGTGATTTTCACTATCGGCCAGGTGATGAACGATCTGCCGCGCGCTCCATTTGCCACGGGCGCGGCTGAAATCCAGTTCCTTTTCAGATATGCCGTTGAGCGCGTCGGCTACCTCTTTATACCCATCCTTGTAACGGGCGATCAGTGCGGCGCGTTCCTTGATTGTCATCATCATCTCCTGAGGTATCCTAACGGAACAGTTATAACGAACCGGAGGATTATATAAAAGCCACAACGGTGCCGCTCGTATTCCTGCTATTGATCGTGTTTGGAGCGATCTCAGCAAATGCCGCGACGTGTGAAAGCCTGGCGGCGCTCGCCTTGCCTGGCGCGTCGATCACACTCGTCGAGACAGTGACTGCCGGAACCTTCATTCCACCCGGGGCGGCCGGGGCGGCCATGCCGACCCTCGCTGGTCTTCCCCCATTCTGCAGGGTGGCGGCCACATTAAAACCATCGCACGATTCCGACATCAGGATGGAAGTATGGTTACCCGCCGGGAACTGGAATGGCAAGTACCAGGCTGTGGGTAACGGCGGCTGGGCCGGTTCGATAATCTATTCGGCACTGGCGGAAGGAATAAGGCGCGGATATGCCACAAGCTCGACCGATACCGGGCATGCGGGCGGAACCGCGAAAGACATGCTGGGTCATCCCGAGAAACTGATTGATTACTCCTACCGGGCGATCCATGAAATGACCGTCACTGCGAAAGCCATCACGCAGGCGTTTTACGGAGACGACCCCAGGCTTTCGTACTTCGTTGGATGTTCAGCGGGGGGCAGGCAGGCAATGCTGGAAGCCCAGCGTTTTGCCGGGGATTTCGACGGCATCGTGGCGGGCGCGCCGTCCCTTAATACAACGCCAATGTTTACCGCCGCAAGATTGTGGATTGCCCATGCGGCCCTGAAGGATGGGGACGCATACATTCCCCGGACCAAGTACCCGATGATTCACCAGTCCGTGGTGAACGCCTGCGATACGATCGACGGCCTCCAGGATGGGCTGATCGACGACCCGAGGCTGTGCCATTTCGATCCCGAAGTGCTTCAGTGCATGGATGGCGACAATGGTTCCTGCCTGACGGGGCCGCAGGTGGAGGCTGCCCGAAAGATCCTGGCTCCTGTGAAGCATCCGCGCACTGGCCAGGAATTTCTTCCCGGGCTCGAACCGGGAGCCGAACTCGGATGGGGCGTGCAGGCTGGCGGCCCGGAGCCGTACGGCGTCGTTCACGAGGGCCTGAAGTATGTTGTTTTTCAGGATCCCAACTGGGATTGGCGCACGTTCGACTTCGAGACGGACCTGATCAAGCTCGAACAACTGGACGACCCGGCTAACGCAACAGATCCTGATCTCAGCGCATTCGCGTCGCGGGGAGGAAAACTCCTCATATATCACGGTTGGGCTGACCAGCAGGTGGCGCCGCGTTCATCGATCAACTACTACGAAAGCGTTCTCGAAAAGATGGGCGGCGCCGCCAATACTTCGGATTGGTTGCGCCTGTTCATGGCGCCCGGTATGGCCCACTGCGGGGGTGGAGATGGCCCCAATCAATTTGATGCTTTAACGGCAATTGAACACTGGGTGGAGAACGGTGAAGCGCCCGAACAGATCGTTGCTTCACATATAACGGCGGACAAAGTGGCTCGAACCCGGCCGCTCTGCCCCTATCCCCAGGTAGCGCGCTACGCAGGCGCCGGCAGCCCCGACAGCGCGGCGAACTTCGTATGCCGATTGCCCTAGTCCATTCCGCGGCTATAATAATTCCGACTCTATAGGAATAAGAGGGGCCAATGGTTGTACAACAGCGCAACGAAGTTAAACGAAATCATATTGTTAGTGTTCTGGCGGTTGTCCTGGCGGCAGCAGTGTTGGCAGGCGTGATTCTGGCGTATCCGGAACGTTCAGGGGCTGTGCAGTTCGCACTCGTATTGCTCGCCACCGGGGCGGCGGCGGCCATCGTGCTCGCCGGGATTCAGTTCCTGACTTCTCCTAAGAGAACCCAGGCGCTGATCTTTTATCGGG
>CAMAWS010000340.1 GCA_945861845.1 Candidatus Sulfopaludibacter sp. SbA3
CTTCGGCGAATGGTTGGCCACTCGTAGAAGTTTCAAAGAACCAGAAGTCCGGTTGTGGGAAGTTACGCGCCTCGGGGTCTTTCAGTTGGCGTGAAGTCGGCTTCGCGGAGAAGTGGATTTCAGCAGACTCAGACTAACCACACTTCCCCGGATTGCTTGTCAGCAGTCTGCTATTAGTGTGAGAAGGCCGTTCAACGCACTTCAAACGTTTGTCCAATCGGTTGAAACTGGTCGGTTTCCTGAAGTTCCAGCTTCGTACGGATTTCTTCGAACTTCTTCACGACATCAAGTGAATAGAGGCGTTCGCCGCAATGCAGGCAGACTTCGGCAGAAACGGTAATCGATGCAGTGTGTTGCCCACCGCGCAACAATTTTTGCACCTGTTTCTCAATAACCTCGCCGCCACAGACCGGACATTTCTCGAATGGTGTCATGATTTCGCTCTCCTCAATCGCCCATTGACCCATCGTTTGGGATCAGGTCGATATACGGTGATCAAAACGGCCCAGAAATTCAATTCATTATACGCCCACACGCTGTGGAGGGGCCCGTGGCTATCGCTGTAGATGAGGCAACTCGGATATGGCTTGTCATCCGGATATTGTTCGATGATCTCTCCGGCGGGAACGGTGTTGAGAATCTGTTCAATCGAAACCCTATCATCTCGCGCCTCTTCGTCGGCATGCTCCGTGATCCGAACTCGACGAGTATGTATGGCATCGGCAATGAATTTGATTTCGATCAAAACGTACTCTCGACATCAATATCCATCAGGAGGACGTGCCACTTCAAGGACGGAAACATCGCTATCATGCCGATTGACACGCGAAACACACCGCTGTAACGCCCCGTCGGTTGTTTACAGATCCCATCCCAAATCCTATGTAGTCGGCATCCCGGACAAGTCAATTTTTCTGATCGCGCTTGCGGCTCGAACGGATTTGTGCCCACGGCATCCTTGTAGTCATAAGGGTTCTTGACGTTGGGCTGAATGCCGCCCTACTATCCATCCAATGGATTACAAATCGCGAATCACACTTGAGCCTGGGAAAAGAAGCGGCAAGCCCTGTATCCGCGGTATGCGTATTACGGTGCATGACGTGTTGAGCTATTTGGCCGCTGGCATGACTCAGGAACAAATCCTTGCGGATTTCCCGTACTTGGAAAGGGAGGATATCCTGGCCTGCCTGGCCTATGCGGCGGACAGTGAAAAGCATTCGATGCTCGCCCTCTAATGAAGCTTCTGTTCGACCAAAACCTTTCCCCCTCGCTGGTCAAACGACTCACCGATCTGTTTCCGGAAAGCAGCCACACTGAGCTTGCTGGCCTCGCCCAAAACAACGATCGTTCGACTTGGCAGTTTTGTCTGAAAGAAGGATTTGTCCTTGTGTCCAAGGACAGCGACTTTGGATTTTTGGCGGCTGAAAGAGGAGCCCCACCGAAGGCGATCTGGATACGATTGGGCAACTGCACGACGGACGAAGTGGAGATGGCGATCCGCCGTGACATGGATGTCATCGGCGCTTTCGAAGAAGATTCCGAGATAGCCTTACTGATTGTTCTACCGTCGCGGTGATCTCCCCAACCCTGAAAACGTCAAGGTTGCAACTCAGCTGACGTACAGTCGGCTTACAGGACAAATGGATTTCAAGAACGATGAGCCAGATTACTCCTCCCTTGTCGCCAAGGGTTCAGGAATACATATTGTGCGCGCTATTATTCGGATTCGATTTCCCGAGGCAGCTTCTTCTTTCGATTCGTGCGATCAAAATCAGAATCGAAGCTCACAATTTCAGGATTGAGTTTGGCGGCAACAGCGTACTGGCAGGCATCATCGAAATCGAGTTTGTATTTCCCGGCTGCATCCATCAGGTTGGTCATGTCATCCGGCTGCAAGCCGGCCAATCGCACGTCGCCGTCGATCAGAATGTCCTGGAGAAAACGCGAGAACGTCGCAGGTTCATTTCTTCCAGGCTTTTCATGGGTAAAGGACAAGCTTGCTAATCTCTTTTGCCCAAGTAGAAAACCACGCCAGCCGATGCGCGAAAACTGTCCGGCCTGGTTCCCAGCAGGTTGGTGCGGAAATACTCCCCCTGGAACAGGCGAATGCCGACCCTCTTCCCAAAACCCACGTCCAGTCCGCCTCCTGAAGCAATAGCAAATGCGTTGTCGGAAGCACTGGGTCCGACAGGTACTACCCGAACCTCTGCACGGGCCAAACCAGCCAGGACGTGAGCAAACGGCGTAATCGAAATGCCGAGCGCGGTTGTCCGGTGGAAGAATCGTGGCCCATACAGGATCGAATACATCCGCTCCCGGTTTGTTGTGCCAAGCAACTGTGGGCTTTTGGAGTGCCCACGGATGTCCAGCGTACCTCCAAGCCAGGGGCGCATGTTCTCCGTTAAGGAAACGTCCCAGCCGTCGAGGTTGGCGTAGCGGCCACGAAACGTGTAGATGATCGGCGAGGACTTGAAGTATTGCCGGACGTCGGATCTCTGGAACGAGTAACCGCCAAACACTTCCCATTTCGGGCTCTCCTGGGCCATGCAAGGCGTGGCGAAAAACAAAACGATAAGAACGAGCGGCAATAATTTATGCAATCGGTTGTTTACTTGCCTCATGGGCCTCCGTGTTCTAGTCGACCACCGCAACGTCTTCAAAAAGTTCGGGCGGAAGCGACAAGCCCAGCACCCGCAAGCGCTCCATGAAGGGTTGCGACGCGCCGATGCCGCGAAATCGTCCCAGCACCCGCCCATCGTCTCCGACGCCGGTTTGCTCGAAGACGAAGATGTGGTGAACCTCGATATCCGTACCACTCAATCCCATGACCTCGGAAATGTGGGTTACCTTGCGCGTGCCGTCGCTGAGACGCGACGTCTGCACGAGCAGCTGGATCACAGATGCCATCTGCTGGCGGATGAAGCGGCTGGGCAGGTCAAGCTTGGCCATCATCACCATCGTTTCCAATCGGCTGAAAGCATCGGCGGGCGAGTTGGCGTGCACGGTAGTCATGGATCCCTCGACGCCGGTGCCCATCGCTTGCAACATATCCAGCGCCTCTCCTCCGCGTACTTCTCCGAGCAAAATGCGGTCGGGACGCAGGCGCAGAGCTGTCATCAGCAGTTGGCGCTGCGTTATAGCGCCCTTGCCTTCGATGTTGGGCGGGCGCGTTTCCATGCGGACGACGTCGTCGAGCTGAATCTGCAGTTCGGCGGTGTCTTCGATGGTGATCACCCGTTCGTACTCCGGTATAAACCGTGAGAGGCAGTTGAGAAATGTGGTCTTGCCCGAGCCGGTACCGCCCGAAATCACGATATTCAGCCGCGCCTCGACGCAGGCCGATAGAAATGTGATCACCGGTTGCGTAATGGTGTTGTTTGCGAGGAGATCCTGGTTGCTGAGCACTTTCCGTCCGAAACGGCGAATGGATAGGGACGGTCCGTCTACGGCGAGCGGCGGAATGATGGCATTCACGCGGGAGCCGTCCGGCAGCCGCGCATCCACAAGCGGGACCGATTCATCAATGCGCCTGCCTACGCTGGAGACAATCTTTTCGATGATATGCATCAAATGGCGATCGCTCTGGAACCGAATCCCTGTTTCCGTCAGCTTCCCGTGCCGTTCGATGTAGACCTGCTTGTATGTGTTCACCAGGATATCGGAAATAGTGGGATCTTTCAGCAGGGGTTCAAGGGGGCCAAGCCCGAACACTTCATCCAGGATTTCCTCCGCCAGGCGGTTGCGCTCCGTCATGCTGATCGGAAGATGGTCTTCGCGGAGAATCTTCTCCAGTACGCTTTGAACCTCCCTGCGCAATTCCTGCCGGCTCTCCGCCTTGACGGCGTCCATGTTCAGCACACTCAGAAGCTTCTGGTGCACGCGGGTCTTGAGCGCTGCATGGCGCTCCTGGCCTTGAATGAGCGAGGCCGCCGCGGTTGGTGCGGCAGGGATGTTTCGCGGGTTGAAAGGCCTTCGGCTCATTTCACTTGGTCCATACGGCTTTCATCGGACCGGAATCGTAACACGGTTGCTTCCAAACCCGCCGATGGTGAGACTCACTGAAATGTTGGTAGCGGGAGACAAAAGCGTTGGCACGCGGACCGTGACCTGGTAACGACCTGCGACGCCAGGGACCAGTCCGCTATAGATGACTTCTGCCTGGTATATGTCAAAGAAGACGCGCGGAATCCTCACAGTGCGGTTCAGGGGTTCGGCCACCGCGCCAGGGGCGCCTGCCGTAATTGCCGGGCTCACAGCGCCCAGGCCGGCCGCATAGAAAGTAACCCTGGAGCCGCGTTCTGCCGGATTGGCTGCGGTGACTACAGAACCGTTGTCCTTTATGAAGATTCCGGGACCGCGGCTGCTTTGATTCGCAGTAAAAATTCCCGGGTCAAACGCTGCGACCGAAATCTGGATG
>CAMAWS010000341.1 GCA_945861845.1 Candidatus Sulfopaludibacter sp. SbA3
TCCCGATCGACCAAAACTGCCTGTAGCCCAACGCGCTCAGCAGCTTCGACGTCGTCATGCAGGCTGTCGCCGACAAGCAGAATCTGGGAAGGAGCGGTTTCGAGGGACCGTATGGCCGCCTGGAAAATATGTGGGTCGGGCTTGGCAAAACCAGTCTCGCTCGAAATTGTTACTGAGCTGAAATAGTGAAGTATTCGCAAAGCGCTCATCACGGAATAGACTCGGGAATCGAAGTTTGAGATGACACCGAGCTTCAGCCCGCGGCCTTTCAGGTTTTCGAGCACTTCGATGGTTTCGGGGAACAGGGCCCAGCCCGTGGAATCACGGAATTTGTCGTAGACCCTTTCGAAGAACTCGTCGAAGTTGCGGACCATCCCAACTTCCAGGAAGACGCGGTGGACCACGTCTTTCCACCAGGCTTTTTCGCTATCCGGCGAGAGCGGGCCGGAGTGGCGGAACTTACGAATGAAGGCGGCGTGGATGGCGCTCGACTCGGCGGTTGAACCGTATTCGCGAGCGACATTGCCGTAAATTTCGCCTACTGTTCCGCGGGTGTGAAATAAAGTGTCGGCGGCATCGAACAGGACCGCTCGAAGATTCATGCTTGTGCGGATGTTGGGTTATGCCTGGCTGTCTGCTTCAGGGTGTTTTGGCCGGCGGACTTCAATGCGCCTGAGGTTCACAACCGACTTTCCATTGGAGTCCTCCCCCCATGGGATTCGAATGACCATCGATTCCTTTGTAGCGACAAGCTCCGTGTCGCGGGATTCGGATTCCAATTCGTGCATGATCAGTGTGAGGTAACCTTCGGCATCCAGGTAACGGCGAAGGGTCGGAACAGCGTCCTGGTAAGCTCCATCCCAGTTTTTACCGAAGTCCTGGTCTTCGAGAAATGTTTCGAGTCTGCAGATCAATTCGTCCTTCATAGCTCTCCATCGGCCTTCTTCCCCGCAAGAACTTGCGGAAAGTTTCGCTATTTTAGCGGCGTGGAGGCTCGATGTCCATCTTCGTGAGGCGGGCGGCAGCCGTACTCGGCGGCCTACTGTTTGGGGCGATGAGATCAAGCTTTGGAAAGTAAGTCTTGCAGGATATTGCTGTCGACGAGAATTTCCGGCACGCTACCCCCGAGTCAGGGACATAATTTCATCCGTCGTCAGTTTTACGTTCCCCTTGCCCCGCATATGCGTAATGAGGCGATTCCCACGGCTCTTCCCATCTTTGGCTTTTCGAATCCGCACACTGTTGCCCACCACATCGAAGGTCACTTCGGTGTCCTGAAACAGCCCCAGCTTTTCACGAATCGCCTGCGGTATCGTCACTTGTCCTTTTGGGGTGATTCGCACAGTTTCCCCTTTCTCCAGTATTACTCTTACCGAGGATAGTATTACCACCCTGTCGGGGCTTCAAGGGCAAGCCGCGGCTTGAGCCGATTGAGAGAAGTCCGCGGCTGGCTTCCCCGGGGAATATCCGCTATTCAGCGACTTCCGTCGTCACTTTTCCGCAATATGGCGGACTTTTCCCCAGCTGGCGATGATTTTCATGACGTTGGGTCTGGCACCCTGCATGCCGACACGCTATCCAAATGAAAGAGAGGCGGCGGTATAATGGCGACGATGAAACTCGAAAAGCGCGCGACGGTCGACGACCTTCTCCTCTTCCCAAAAGATGGCCGGAAGTATGAGCTCGTTGATGGAAAGATCGTCGTGAGTCCTGGAGGCTTCCGCCATTCCAGGGTCGGTACAAATATTGTGCTGATCCTTGGCATGTTTCTGCGGCAGGAGCCCATCGGAGAGGTTTTTGGATCCGATCTCGGCATCATTTTTGCGAATGGGAACCTGCGATCTCCAGATGTTACCGTCGTACGAAAAGAAAAGCTGCCCGCCGGCGACGCACCGCAGACGTTTATGGAGATTGTTCCTGACCTTGTGGTTGAAGTCCTCTCACCGGGTGATAGTCCAAGAGTTGTGGGCGAAAAGATTGGAGAGTTTCTGGAGTGTGGAGTCCCATTGGTCTGGGTCGTGGATCCAGCGGAACGCACGGTGACCGTCTATCGCTCCCTGTCCCATACGGAACGCTACACGGCAGACGACACGATCACAGCCGAACCCATCCTGCCCGGATTTTCCTGCTCCGTTTCACGTTTCTTTTAGGTCCAGCCTGAATCTAGCCTGAATGACTTACAGGTCGACCCAAAGTTCCTGCCGGGCCGATAGCCGGGCGGCGTCGAGAATGACCTGGCTGGCGACCGCATCGTCGAAATTGGGCGACGGAGACGGCAGGCGGTTGTCTATGGCGTGAACCATCTTCGTCAGCAGCACCCGGAATGGTGCGCGGAGAGGATGGTCTTCGGTCGGCAGACGGTATTTTTCCGGGATTTCGATCGGGCCACTGGTGCGGGCCGATCGCTTACCGCCCTGAAGTTCGTTGCCGTAAATATCGGACAGGATGAGTTGCCCGTCAGTTCCGAAGATGCTGAATCGAGCTTCATTCACGCCAGCAGCGGTAGTCATCTGTACGGCGGCGCGAGCGCCGGATTCGAACTCGACAACGAGTGTGCACCCGTCGTCGCTCGATACCGTCCCGCCTGAGCGCTCCCGGACGAACGTGACGAGGTCGCACAGGACGCGGCGGGGCTCTCCAACCATCAAACGCAAACTATCCGCGATGTGGGAGCCGTATGCCCCTAAAACTCCTCCACCACGGGATGCATCGGACCACCAGGTCAATGGCGCATCCTGGGGCATGGAACGCATTCCGACGTGGATGCCGAAATCGGCCATCCGCACCTCACCGATGTATTTTTGCTTTAGCAGTTCCGTCGCATAAGCGCGTGATGGCACAAACCGGAATTCGAAATCAATCATCGCAACCACGCCGGCTTGTTTTGCGGCAACCTGCATTTCGCGGGCCTCGCGGGCGTTCAACGCGAAGGGCTTCTCGCAAAGAACGTGAATTCGGCGGCGCAGCGCGGCCATAGTCATGGGAAAATGCTGGTCGGGCGGAGTAGCGATGCTCACAAGATCGGGTTTTGACCGGTCGAGCATCTCTTCGAAATCCGTGTAGTGCGCCCCGATACCGTGCTCTAGTGCTACCTGTTCCGCGCGTTCCGGGCGGCCGCTCGACACAGCCACAACCTGTGTTCTCGGGTGTGTTTGAAAGACAGGGATCTGGACGTTGCCGCCGAATGAAGTGCCGGCAACTGCAACCTTTAACTTGGAAAGCTTTGAACTCATTTATGGCTAAGATTTATCCGTTTCGTGGTTTGCGTTATGCCCCGGGCAAAGCACCTATCGAGAATGTCGTCACTCAGCCCTACGACAAGATCTCGAAGGCCATGCAGGACCGCTATTATCAGCTTCATCCCAACAACATCATTCGAATCATCCTCGGCAAGACGTCGCCGGACGATTCGCCGTCCAGCAATGTGTACACGCGGGCCGCGGAACACCTGAAAGAATGGCGCGCCTCCGGAATCCTGGAGCAGCTCGCCGAGCCCGCATTCTACGTCTACTTTCAACGATTCCAGGTCCCCGGAACCAACGAAGTGCGGGTCCGCAGGGGATTCGTTGGCGCCGGGCGGCTTGAAGACTATGCCAATAAGGTAATCTTCCCACACGAGCGCACGCTCAGCGGTCCGAAAAAAGACCGGCTGGACCTGCTTCGACACACACGCACCCAGTTTGAGCAGATCTTCATGTTGTACGAAGATCCGGCCCAGACCATCGATCGCGCACTGGACGAAGTAGCGGCGGGCAAGCCTGACATTCTCGTCGACGACGAGTATGGCGTGCTGCACACCCTGTGGATCGTCACGGACCAGAAGCTCGTAGCGCTGATTGAAAGGGAGATGGCCGAGAAGAAATTAATCATCGCGGACGGACATCACCGTTATGAGACGGCCCTTGGCTTTCGCGACGAAATGGGCGGCGCGGCGCCCTACGACCGCATGCCAATGACGTTCTTTAACATGCACAGCCCCGGCCTGACCATCCTGCCAACTCATCGCGTGCTCTCAAATTTACCGGATTTCGATTCCGCCGCGATGCTTCAACGGGCTCGCGATTTGTTTGATGTCGCTGACGCCCCGGGTGATTCGAAGCAGGTCACGATCGGAGTTTGTACTGAAGGTGGCGAACGGTTGCGGTATTTGAGCGTGAAGACATCGCTGGACCTGGAATCGGTGATGTCCGACTTGTCGCCAAAGCAGCGCACGCTGGACGTCGTTGTGCTGCACAGGCTCGTCCTGGAAAAATGCCTGGGGATTACAGAGGAATCGGTAACGAAGGAAAGTCACATCACATATGTGCGAGAGCGGGATGATGCAATCAATGCCGTAAAGAGTGGCAAGGCCCAGGTTGCGTTTCTGCTGAATCCCACACGCATCGACCAGATGCGCGACATAGCGTA
>CAMAWS010000342.1 GCA_945861845.1 Candidatus Sulfopaludibacter sp. SbA3
TCACCGACCGGTTCGTCATATCCAACGGCATCGTGGTCGACAACACAGCTTCCATCGTGGCGCGTGAAGGGTTTGAATCGGCTTTCACAAACTCCACCCAATTTGGGCAGACGACTGCCACCCGTATTCGGATCCGGATTTCGGACATGCCTTCCGGATTGATAATGCGTTTTCCTGCGGCTGTCAACGCAGGTGAAACCTCAGCCGGCCTGACAACCCTCGAAGGCGCTGATGTTTTACTGCCGCGGACTGATGGCGGCATGGAAGTTACCTATCGATTCACTTCCGCAGCGACGAGTTCTGTGACGCTCGAGACCTTTACCATTTCGTTCACAGTAGCCGTACAGGGCGCGCTGGGCACCGGTCAGCCGACCATTGAAGTGAGCCTGGCTCCTATCGGCGCGGCGACTACTCTTCCTCTGACTACAATTCCCCTGTTCGCTGAGGAAAACCTCACAGTGCTGGAAGGAAGCTCTCGAATTGTCTCTAAAACTCTCTACTGGACCGGCATTGATGGTGCTCGGGAGAATCGGGTATTCCTGGCGAATCCGTCTTCAACCGTGGCGAACCTGACTTTGGACGTATTCAATGCTGCAGGCCAGTTGATTGCCGGTTCGAATGTCACAAACCCAGCGCAACTGTCTTTGGCCGCAAATCAGTCGGCAGACAGGACCCTGACCGGCTTGTTCGGTTCGAGCGCTGCCGGAATCGCCACGTTCCGAGTACGAAGTACAAGCGCGGATGTTCTCGGCCTGGCGACCATGAGTTCCACAGGTTTAATGGAATCGGTGCCCCTGCTTTCTCAGGCAATTCCGAGTTTCACTACCGCCGTAAGCAATGAAGGGACGCGGATCCATATCTTCAATCCAGCATCGGCTGCTGCAACGGGCACATTACTGCTTAAGGACGCGAGCGGGACTACAGTCTCCTCCAGAATACTCACGGTAGGGCCGATGGCATCAGTCACGCGCACCATGCCGGACCTTTTCGCTGCCGACATCAATGGTTATGTTGTCGGAACTTTCGATCAGAGCATCATCGTTTTCAAAACTTTCGGACCTACCACCAGCCTGAACGCAGGCGCGGTAAGCGCGCCAGTCTCGGCAGCGACCATGTACGTCCCGTACTTTGCGTCGGGAAGTGGTTATGTGTCCGAGGTGAACATCATTAGCAGGTCCGACGACACAGTAACGATTCTCGCCGAGCGAAGAGACCCCGCTGGCAATTCAGTGAGTCCCAGTGCCCTGATCACGCTTCCACCTTCAACTCAGGTGAAAGCAGACGTGTCGAACATATTCCCATTACCTGCTGGACTGGTGACTGGCTATATTCGTTTAGTGATGCCCCTGTCTCAAAGAGGCCCGTTCGTCTCCTATCCATCAGTTCAGGGGGAAGTGCGCCTGTTTACACCCGACAGTAGCGCATCAACTCTCATTCCCCTGAGTGCGTATCCCTTGCAGGACGGTTACATCCTGGCTTCCGGCAGTGCAGCGGGTAGTTACCAGGGCATAGTACTTGTGAATCCCAGCGATACACCGGCAACGGCAGCTCTTCAGGTATTGAATCCTTCGGGCTCGGTCACTCATACGGCCTCGGTGGCGCTGACTCCTGGGCAGGAAGTCGCCCGCGTGGTAACAGATCTATTCTCCGCGGCTATCCCTGAAGGATCGCTGATTCGTGTGACTGGATCGACGCCGCTCGTTGTTACGTCGATCACTGGAACGAATTCGCTGGATCAGCTTCGTTCTTCGCCTTCTCTCCGATAACAACAAGCCAAACAACAAGGGCGGGCCTGTGGGCCCGCCCTTGTTTACTTTCCGTCGTTTCCAGTTTCGCGTATCAGCTTGATTTCCGCGGGCCTAAACCTTCCCGGAGCGCGATCTCCTGGACAGTCTTCGTCAGGCTCTGTTCAATGCGTTCCAGTTTCACGTAAAGGCGATACATGACAAAGAACAGAAACACGATGGCCATTCCGAAGAACGTTCCCAATCCGGTTCTGCCGCCGCCGAACGCATTAATGAGGATGTCGATCAGCGCCGGAAACACCGCAACGACCACGATGGCTATCCACGTGGCGGTCCAGAAGACGAACATCTGCAGGGATTCAAGACGGGAGCGGAAATCCACATAGCTCTTGGAAATCGCGATAACGGCGAGCAGTACGGAGAATATCTGCGAAAAGAAGACGAACATTTCAAGTACGCCGCATCAATCGCATCAATAATCCAAGAATCAGATTGACTCCGTTGAGGAAATGCTGGCCCTTGGCGCGCGAATAATCCGTGTAGACAGGTTTGACCGGAACGGATTTGTAGCAGAGGTTCTTCCTGTAGATTTCCCCGACAATCTCTGAGCAGATCTCGTAGCCGGCCGATTCCAGTTCCAGTCTTTCGACCGCACTACGCGTGAACACTTTGAAGCCGGACTGGGAATCGGAAACGATCTTGCCGTATACGAGGTACGTCAGGGCGTTGAGAAGCAGGTTGGCGGCTATCCTCGTCAGGGGCATGCCGGCCGGCTCGAGAATCCGGCTGCCGATAACCACGTCGAGATTCCCTTCATTCAGGCACCGAACCAGCGGTTCGATTTCCGCAGGATTGTGCTGACCATCGGAATCCATGGTTACGATGACGTCCGCCTCCAGCACACGCGCGGCTTTCAATCCGGTAATGGTAGCCGCTCCCGCGCCAAGATTGACAATGTGCCGGATGACCACGGCGCCATGACGCCTGGCTATTTCGCCGGTTGCATCTTTCGAACCATCGTCTACAACGATGCTGACAACAGCCATTCCCTCTATGGTGGCGGGAATTCTGGACAGAACCTGTTCGATGACTCCAGCCTCGTTGCAAGCTGGCATGACAACTGCGAGAAGCCCGGAGCCTGCGAGCTGCCCTGCTCTATCGATCGATTGAAGGTTCATCAAACAGACATCCCCCGGAAAAGCCTACAAGGTGATGCCCCTCCTGACTATGCAATTTTTACAAAACCAATTCCAGGACAATTCGCCGAGCGAACGAAACGTGGCGTTTAAGTCAGCTCGAAATACTCCCGGACGTATTGGTCATGCTTCCCGACCTCAGGTATGCGTAAAAGCCAGCCAAACCTAGGAACAGGACCAGCGAAAACACATACGCTGCCTTCACCGTGCTCGGGTACGACTCGTCATTTGCTATTGCAAGCAACTGGGGACACAGGGCAAACAGTGGCAAGTTATTTGAATTCCCGGTCCAGTATATGCCTGTGGTCGAAAGCGCCCAGAGCCATGAGTTACGAACGAGCATAGTGAAAAGACACAGCAAGAGAACCCATTTGACAGTCACACGAAGTCTTACGTTTCTAATTGCTTCGAAGACCTGATCAAATCCAGACGCAGCGAGCAATACGAGATATAGGATCAGAAATATCATCATGCGTGCCGGATATTGATCCAATGACGGAATACGGATCACAGATTGGAGAAGAATCCAAACTACCTGAAGCACGGAGGCGAGGAGGCAAACAAAAATGACCAGCATTGCCCAGACAAATGGTCTTGCCCGCAAAGGATTAGGCGCTTGTGTTCCACGCCACGATGGATATGCAATTGCTGCGACAATTACGGCCAGCCCGATCCAGCTAAGATATGCCGTCCGCTCCCACTCTCCATCGGCGATAACCGGGTGCGAAACCAATAATGATTGAAGTAACTGGGGAACAATGGTGAATGGATAAGTAAAACTGCCGAAACCACTGGATACCAGACGACCGCTTTCGGCATACCCGCTATAGAAGAATACTGGAATAAACAAGTACGCACCGATGCAAAATGCGATTCCAAATCCGAGTCCCAGCCATGGAAGTTGGCGGCGGTGGAATGCAAAAATGCAGATGGTGCCGAGCAGAATACCTTGAAGAACGTGCAGGGCGCCGAACGAAATAATCAGAACCAATAGTCCCGCCCACTCCAGCGTCAGGAGCAGCTTCTGGCGTCGGTTCGCTTGCTCCGACTCCACAAATCTTGTCCACAGCCAAAACACCCAGGGAATCAGAAAATAACCGCCCAAGTCCCCGATGTGTCCCACGCCAACCTTGGCGCTGTAAAAGCCATTAAATATATAGAGCACCATGACGAAAGTTGCAGCGACGACAGAAAGGTTCAGCTTGTAAATCCACTTCACAATTCCAAGAAAACCGATCGAATAAAGCAGCACGATGTGCAGGACAATCCACTGGGGGAGGCGAAGCCACGCAAGCGCAAAGAGATCTGGTGAAACGAGTACCCAGGGAGCAGCCAGGAAACGAAAATCGTTCAGATAGCTGCCTCGGACACTCTCGTCACAAAAGAAAGCAGCGTGGTAAGGAATCTGGCCTGTACGAATAGCGGTCTGAGTTACG
>CAMAWS010000343.1 GCA_945861845.1 Candidatus Sulfopaludibacter sp. SbA3
TGGAAGGATCCGGGGATTTGACAAGTACTCGGTAATCCTCGAAGCCAATAACCAGGAACAGTTGATCTTCAAGCATGCTATCTCGACGGTTACTACCGCCAGATCCGCCCCGCCACCCC
This sequence comes from Candidatus Sulfopaludibacter sp. SbA3, assembly GCA_945861845.1. Lineage (GTDB taxonomy): Bacteria > Acidobacteriota > Terriglobia > 20CM-2-55-15 > 20CM-2-55-15 > CAMBFR01. The sequence continues at coordinate 120 of CAMAWS010000343.1, forward strand.
CGATGGGCGTCGCGGCCGAAAGGACCTGAATCAGTTTATAGATGGAAAACGCGATATTAGTAGGTTGTCATGAACTCGACGATGAATTGCGTGAGCTGGCCAAATCGGCGGGCGCACGCATTGTCGGCGAAGTCGTTCAAAACCGGGATCGCCCGGATCGCGCCACGTTTATCGGGAAAGGCAAGGTCGAGGAACTTCGCGAACAGACGGTAGCCGATGGCGCGGTACTCGTCATTTTTGACGAGGATCTCAGCCCCAGCCAGGCAAGGAACCTGGAAGAAGAGCTCCACGTCAAGGTTATTGACCGAACCGGTCTCATCCTCGACATTTTTGCGGCGCGCGCGCGAACCAAAGAAGGCAAGCTGCAGGTCGAGCTCGCGCAACTGAATTACAGGCTGACCCGGCTCGCAGGTTCAAGCGATTACCTCTCGCGGCTTGGCGGCGGAATTGGCACCCGCGGACCGGGCGAAACGAAGCTCGAGACGGACCGGCGGCAGCTTCGCAAGCGCATCAGCACTCTGAAGAAGGAAATCGAGCAAATCTGCAAGCACCGCCAGCTTCATCGCGACCGCCGGCGCCGCGACCATATGCCGCTTGTTTCCCTTGTTGGTTACACGAATGCGGGAAAGTCGACGCTTTTTCGCGCGCTGTCAAAGGAAGACACACTTGTTTCGAGCCGGCTGTTTTCGACCCTCGATACCCTGATCCGCCGGATTAAAGTCCCCGGCAATTCGACCGTTTTGCTATCCGATACGGTAGGTTTCATCCGCAAGCTTCCACATCAACTGGTCTCAGCGTTCCGTGCAACGCTGGAAGAGGTGGTCGAGTCGGATCTCATCCTCCATGTCATTGATGCCTCGGATCCGCATCGAGATGACAAACGAAAAGTCGTCCTGGACGTCTTAAAGGAAATCGGGGCAGGAGATCACGTGCAGTTGACCGTATACAATAAGGCCGACTTGCTGCCGGACCCTTCACGCCAGATTGCCGACGGCATCCTGGTTTCTGCCGTGACAGGGCAGGGACTCGAGCGGCTCCTGGATCAGATCGTGCTTAACGTCAACCCGGTGCGTGTATGAACTTCATTCTGTTCTTCTTGCTGCAATCAATCCTGATGCCGCCCCGCATTGTGCTGGAGAATCCGGCAGCGGTTTCCGAGATCCCGAAAAACCTCAAGAAAGACTACGACAAGGCATGGACGCGTTTCGTCACAGCCGCCACGGCGAAGGAAGACATAAAGGTCGTTCAGGATCTTGAGAAGCTCCTCAAGAAGAAACGCGATTTTGACGCGGCGCTGACAATTCAAGCCTACCTCGATCTCTACCAGGCGCGGCCATTTGAAGCAGAACGAAGGCTGGACCTTGTCCTCTCACGACAGCCTGCCAATCGCCTGGCCCTTTACTACCTGGCCGAGTTGGCATATGCGCGTGGCGAATATGCGCGCGCCCATGGACTATATGGCAGGCTGATACAGGTAGACCGCGCGCGCCCTGAGACTGAGGCGAAACGCCAAAAAGCTTTCCTGCTGGCTACCGAGAACCTCCTTCAGACTGCCGCGGCTGCCGAACAGGAAGGCCGGTTCGCTGTGGCTGAGAATTTTTACCGGCAGGCACTGGCGATTGCACCCGGAGAGCCCACACTGCATGGCCAGATTGCGCTGCTTTTCGCAAAACAGGCGAAGTGGGAGGAAGCACTCGTACATCTTAAGAGCCAACTTGAATTCGGTGGTCCGGACGACCAGGTTCACCGCCGGATGGCCGAGGCGCTCATGAATCTGGGCCGGACCGAAGAAGCTCGCGACGTGCTGGGCCGACTGCGGGAGTCCGGCAGAAGCGACGAAGAACTTGACGGCAAAGTCAGCGAACTCGAGGACCTTGGACGTTGGGGGAACGAAATCGGGTATTTTCGTCAGATTCAGACCGCCACTGAGATTACGCGCGAACAGCTCTCTGCGATGATTGTGCGCTATTTTCCACAGGTCGTGGAGTTCCGGCAGACGCCTCAAATTGTCACAGACACACAGAATTCCTGGGCGAGTTCCGAGATTCAAGCGGTTGTCGGCGTCGGCTTAATCGCGCCACTACCGAATCACACGTTCCGGCCCTCGGATTCGATAACACGGACGGAGCTTGCAACGTCTCTTGCGCGGCTAACCCGCTTGCTCAGCGTGCCCGCGAGTAATGTTCCGCCCATTCCCGTGTCGGATCTGGCTCAGAGTAACCCTGTATACCTGGACGTCCAATTGGTACTGGGTTACGGACTCATGGGTCTCGATGATGCAGGCAGGTTCAACGTAAACGCCCGGGTTAACGGTGCAGATACCGTCCGCGCAATAGAAAAACTGCTGGGGTTGGTGCGCGGGAAGGTAGCCTAGTTTTGCACAGTTTTCGCGGTGACCGGAATCGGTGCAAAGAGCTATGACGGGCTTAATTTCAATAGGTTAACTATCCATCTCCGGTATCTTTCCACAGGCTTATCCACATCTTCTGTGGAATCCTTTCCTCGCGGTTGCGTGCAATTCCCACTACAACTGTTTCAGCCAGAGTTTTGCTTCCCGGCGCTGCACGAAGGTCCGTTCGTCTCTTCGAAATTCGGCGGAATGCACGACGAGCCGGGTATCGTGGACGGTGGATGCATGCTTCATATGCAACATTTCATGAAACATGATGTAGTCCACGACATATGACGGGACTTTAGGGGAGTCGAAGACGCGGCTGATGAAAATGGCTTTGTGGACCGCATCGAATCGGCCGAGCACATAGCGGGTTTTTTTGGCCGACCACAGCACTATGGGTTTCTCCATGGTTCCGTGAAAGTACTGGCGGTTGATCCTGTCGAATGCTGCATCCAGGTTTATGTGCAGTCCCTGGGCGCTTCCAGCTGGCGCTGGACGGCCGCGCTCGACCTTCACTGACCGGGCGCGTGCCTGGATTTCTCCACGAAGTGTAAATGCGCGATAGGTCCTGTGAAAGCTGCTGTCGACCTTCTTGCGATAAAGCTTGGCGAGCAGGATCAGGGCGATGGATTCGTACACTTCCCGGGGGGCGCTGTCGCAGATATCGCTGAGCCGCACCTGCAGGCGTCCTTCACGCAGCCTGACGGTGTGGCTGAGCCCGGCGAATGGGAAAAACTCTACAACGATTTCAGGGACGGGAGTGCGCGGCTTGAGGCGGAGGTGAGCAACCCTGAATACCGGTTCTAGGGTGCCTATGCTCACTTTTGTTCTGTCTTCCTTTCGGTTTTCGGAACGATATCGAGCGCTTCTCTTGCGCCATTCAGAGCCTCAGTTGCCTTTTCGACAGCATCTTCGGCAGCAGCCCTTTCCGCCTGGTTTGACGGCTGGAACTTTTCAACCATGGGACGGGTCTCGCCTGCGAACTTCTCAAGCTTCTCGAGTGGCCCGCGCACATCCAGCTTGCGCGAGTATGCATCGTCGAGGTTGCTCATTACCTCGTCGATGGCCTGGATATATCCACGCAACAACTCGGGCCGCGTGAATTCCTCGAGGTAGGCAAACTCGGTCACCGGCTCCTTCGGCGGAGTTCGTTTGGCTTTTGCAGCGTCCTTCTTTTCTTTTTCCCACTCCGCGATTTCTTTCTGCTCGCGTTCCATGTCCTTCTTGCTTTTATCCATCAAGCCCAGGACGACTAATCGCTTCTCTGCGAGCCGCAAATAGACTGGAACCCGCAGCTCTATTTCCTGCGCGTCGCGAACCAGGTCGAATTCGTCTTCGGTGATGTAATCCTGCTGGGAGGCGCCGCGCAGGGGAATCGCTAGCAGGAACAGGGCAATCGCGGGCGCGCAGAGCCATCTTCTAGACATTCTGTCCCCCAAACAAAGCCCTCAGCATGACATCGCGGATCCCTGCAGCCTGGTCACGAGCCTTCTCGACAGGTTCCCGCAAGTCGAGTGTGAGCGATCCACCCATGTCCTGAAGCTGGCGCATATGCCGCCGCAAAGCTATTTCCAGGTCCTTGAAGCCTCCGGCTTTCTTCTGGGCATCCCGGCCGCTCTTTATCATTGTGTCGTGTGCATCCTGAATTGCCGCGACGTACTCGTCGAGATGGTCCTGCATCCGTTCAAATTCGTTATTCTTCACGGCAGCGCCCGCCATGGAGAGCAGGATGTCTGCGACTTTGATCTGTGTCTTGGTGCGGCCGACAGGATCGTTCTCCCTCTGGAGCTTCAATCTTTCTTTACCGAGTTGCTCGATCTGCCTGTTCTGTTGCGCCCAGAGTGAAGGCGTGGGA
>CAMAWS010000344.1 GCA_945861845.1 Candidatus Sulfopaludibacter sp. SbA3
AACATGGGGAAAGGCCCGAATCCTTTCATCGATCCCCAGGGTTACTTGAACGAACTGAAGAACAACGAGATCGTCTTCAATCTCAAGCTCGAGCAACAGAAGAAATAGTTCTGGGGACAGACTCCGAATTCTTGAACTGCAGAATTCGGAGTCTGTCCCCAGAACTATTTGCCCATCGCCTTGCGTTTCCACATTTCCCATGGCCGGTCATAGGATCGATTCTCCCCGGCATCCATTACGGCTTTGGCTTCTTCAGGATCCAGATATGTAACGTTTCCACCAAGGCCTATGGACTGGAGTTGAACTCTCGCGTTCAATTCCAGATAGATGCTTCGTCCCACCGCGAAACGCACGGCCGGTCCGACGACAGCAACGCCGTGACCACGCATCAGAACTGCCGGTTCATTGCCGAGAGCCTGGGCCAGCGCACGTCCCCGGTCTGGAGTCCTGATAAGCATTTCGGTCATTCCGGAACTCTTTCGTATATCGAATATCGGTATTCCGTCGCCGAGGAACCCGGCCATGTGGTAAACCGGCCGCATCTGCACGGAGCTGACGCCGAATGGAACAACCGCCGGCGAGTGATTGTGGACAACAGAGTTGACGTCCGGACGCGCCTTGTAGATTTCGCCGTGAATGTAACGTTCGGAGTACTGGTCCCGGCCCCTCAGGTTCACGGGATTGCTGTCGAGATCGTATTCGATTAGGTCGTCGGCCGTGACGAGTTCCGGGGCCAATGAACGCGCCAGAAGATAGCGGTTCGGGTTCCGGTTGTGCCGAATGCTGACGTGGCCATATCCGTCGACGATGCCTTCGTTGTATAGAATCCGATTTGCAGCAATGAGATCCTCAATCAGCCTGGGATCGGCAGCGCCAGCCGAGGCAGGGGCCTGCTGGGCCATCAGCGGGAGGGCGGCAGTCAGCGCCGTACCTGCCAAAACGAGACTCGAGGTCGTCAGAAAGTGCCGCCGCGTGACGCAATCATGGTGTGAGTTACTTCGTGTCATTTGTTCATCTCCCTGCTTGTCTTCATTCAACCCGGCTCAGCCGTTGCGGATCTTGTATAAAAGCACGATTCCCGCAAAAACGAGCGAAACTCCATTAGCAATTATTACCGGCAGCGCTCCCAACCAGAAGCCGTAAGCAATCCAGAGCGTGATGCCCGTGCATAGCAGTATGTACATGCTCAGGCTGATGTCTTTCGTGCTCCGATACCTGATCGTCTTCACGACCTGTGGAAGAAATGCAACGGTTGTCAGGAACCCGGCAATGTAACCTAGAAGATCCATAATATTTTCAATAATACGAACTAGAAGCGGGTCAGTACACGATTGATCGCTCCCTTGACATCGTTTCAGGAGTCCATTAGGATCGCATCGCGAAAAGTCATAATAATAGGAAGTTTATTTGCGTTTTACAGCCATTGTCGCGAGTGGCAACATCGCACAAATGGATGTTTCCTGAAGTCGGGGAGAGGGAAGATAAATGATTGTGTTCGTTCGAGTAAGCCGGCTCACAATTCGTTTCGTAGGCATGGTGTTGTGTGCATGTGCGGTCTTCGCGGGAGGCGGGGTTACCGTAAGTGCGGGCCAATTGCGCTCGATAACCGAAGGTGTCTATTCGAGGCAACAAGCAGAGCGGGCCAAGCCGATTTACGAAGCACAATGTGCGAGCTGTCATGGAGTTGCGCTGGAAGGCGCCGTCGGAACCCCCTTGACTGGAGACAGTTTCCTGGCGAATTGGAGTGGACGTCCGCTGTCGAATCTGGTCGACAAGACCGAAAAGACGATGCCGTTCAATTCACCCGGGACTCTATCCCGGCAACAGGCCACCGACCTTACAGCATACATGCTTGAGGTGGGGAAGTTTCCCGCTGGACGCGCGGAACTGAACGAAGCCGGGCTGGCGGAGATTGCTCTCCCAACGGTGACGAATTCGGGCGCCAACGCCAAAAAAGGAAATCTTGCAGAGCTCATGAGAGCTATCGCGTTTCCCAATTCCAATATCATTTTCAATCTTCAGCTCTATGATCCCTCTAAAGAACCGAAAAAGGCGATGCCCGTACCTTATGACTATGTGAAATGGGGAGACACGGTTTATCCGGGATGGCTGGCTGTCGACCAGGCCGCCGTCGCTCTTAGTGAAAGCGCTCCTCTGCTCTTAACGCCGCGACTCTGCCAGAATGGCAGGCCCGCCCCCGTGGATCGCCCCGATTGGAAGAAGTACGTTGCCGATCTCGTGGACGTCGCGCAGCTCGCTTACCAAACATCAAAAGCGAGAAATTATGACGCATTCGTCGACTTCAGCGATAAATTGAACCAGGCCTGCGCGAACTGCCATAAAGTTTATCGCGATGTCGGCGGTACCGAGGGAAGTGGGATGCAACCATGTACGGTCCCTAACCCGTGAAAGGTTTCTGATAGCTTGTGTTGAATTTAGTTTTTCAATAGATCAAAAGGAGAATTTGCATGCGTTTCAAACTGGCTCTTGTTGTTGGAATCGCCGTAATCGCCGTGGTTGCAGCCGCCCTGCCGGCATGGTCTCACCATTCCCACGGAAACTACACCCAGGCAACAAAGGATCTTGAGGGTGTCGTGACTGAAATACACGGTCTTAACCCGCATTCCTGGGTCTACGTGAACGTGACGGACGCGTCCGGCAAGGCGCAACTGTGGGCGTTGGAAGGGGGTGGCGCCAGGGGAATTGTCGACCTTGCAAAAACGGGTAAGGGTCTAAAAGCCGGCGACAAAATCAAAGTGCGATGCCATCCGTTGCGGGACGGCTCAGCTGGCTGTCTTTTGGGGTTTATAAAGCATCCGGACGGAACCGTCAGGGATTATGATGGTCCGGCTGCCGAAGTAAAGGTCGAAGGTTTCTGACAGGCGCTGTTCGGAACTGAATCAGTTTGGAATGTAGCGGCGGCCTGTGGCCCCCGCTACAGCGTAGATCAATTCTCTAATTACTTATCAAACTCATCAGGACGAAACGGTCGCGCACCGCCTTCGGCTCCCTGAGCGGGCGGTGGTGCAGGTATATCCCCTATGCCGTAAATCTCATTCGAGTACAGCGAGGGGTAGGCGAAGCCGCCGGTCGAACCATCCCTTGCGATGATGCTGAAAGATCCACCGAACCGCACGGCCGACGGCGACCCCTGTGGCACGATCCCCTCGACGATGTACATCAGCCTCTGGTTCATCGTTACGAGCGCGTAGTTTCTCGACTGATCGCTGTTGTTGATCATCGACACCTGGATCGTCGAAACCCTGCTGATCTGGTCCCACGCCATGTCCATAACCTTCACGTCCCGCTTGATCAGTGTCGACGCCGCGTGAAGCATAGCGCCGCGAAGGTCGTGCTTCCAGTAGCCTTCGCCGGACAGGGGGGTGCCCGTGCAAATTTCGTCGTTCGGCTGACACTTCTTGAGCTTGGCTCTGCCCAATTCCTGGATGCTGCGGTAGTCGACAACGGTGACGGAATAGCGTTCGGCTCCACGCTGGACCGAGTAAATCCGCGCGGGCAGCGTGAACTCCGTCCAGGATTGAAATGTCGTCTCGGTGACGCGCACCGCCAAGCCGGGGGGGATCTCCATCTCGAAACCGTCGCTCTGGCTCCGGTACTTGACCCATTCCTGCGCAAACGCCGGAGAGAGAAAGAGGAAGAAAGCGAGCACGCAGGTAATCGTCGTGCGCACTTGATTCCGGTTGTAGGTTACATTCAACTGAGCCTCCTTTAGAAAGACGGACACGTTTGTCTCACGGGGAAATTAGGCGCGTAGCATAGCAGAAATCCTGACTCGCCACAATTCAGCGAATCGACTTTCAGCGGTTCCGCTTCAGTCCGCGCGATAAGGCGCCTGTGAGCCAAGACAAGCGAGAATAGAGCCGAGTTGTTCGCATTCTCAAGCGAAACAGAACACGGCGCTGCACAACTGATTGATGCTACTCATAGGCCCGGAAGGACTCGAACCTTCGACCCCCTGCTTAGAAGCAAGGAAGCCGTGTAGCCATATGGGGTCGCGGAAGGTCGTAGGCGTACAACTGGTCAGTGTTTCAGCCATTCCAGTATTCTTCTGCGACCTATAGCGACCGACCGCAACCAAGGCCGTCTGGAAGAGTGCAACAGAACAATCCACAGTACAACGAGGATTTTCTAGCTTACTGACATCTGTATGGACAACTCCAGAGGTGAACGGCAAAAAAGATAGAGGGTCAGATACTATCCGAGACGTGGTAGTCGTCGATGCAGCACCAGGAATACTACTTACGAATTACGAAAAAAGGGTCAGCAGAAAGAGAATCTATATTACGAATTAAACGAGTTTAACGAACTAAGCCCCCTTAATTCGTC
>CAMAWS010000345.1 GCA_945861845.1 Candidatus Sulfopaludibacter sp. SbA3
GGTTCCACTGCGGTAACGATTCGGTTTTGAACCACCCCGTCTGCGCCGTCTTCGGTGGCTTCGCAGCTTTTCTTGATGGCGCAGCCACCCCTCCTACCTTAGGAGGGGAGTTTTGCTGAACTGGAAAATATGAAGATCCATAACATCCACGTCAACGGCTTTGGAGTATGGAATGACAAGACCTGGGGACCATTGTCTCCGGGACTGAACGTATTCCATGGTCCGAATGAAACCGGAAAAAGCACGTTGATGGCTTTCGTGCGATCCATATTTTTCGGTTTCGAACGGCGAGGTACGCCCCGGCGATACGAACCATTGACCGGCGGAGTCCATGGCGGATGGCTCGAGATTGAAGGCAGCGGGCGCAATTTGCGCGTCGAGCGAAAGCCCGGCCGCCATGTTCGAGGAACGGTGGCCGTATACGAAGGCGATTCCACGCACGGCGAAGAAGCGCTGGAGCTCCTGCTCGCCGGAACCACCCGGACGCTTTATCACAACGTTTTCGCCTTCGGCCTGGAGGAGCTCGAGCAATTTCATACCCTGCAGGAAAGCGAAATTGCCGGCCACATTTCGGGTGCGGGGCTTGGCATTGGAGCCGCGCGATGGGCAGGCGTTCAGAAGGATCTTGAAGACCGGCAAAGCGCGCTCTTTCTCCCGCGCGGCCAGAACACCACGATCAATACGGCGCTGAAGGATCTCGATGCGATTCGCGACGATCTGGACCGAACTGCGCGGCAGCCGGAGGAGTACCTGACGGCCCACGAGACCCGGGCCCGCCTGGCCACGGAACTCGAAGGACTGGAAGGGGCGTGTGAAGAGGCATCAAAGAGAGTCGAGCACTATTCCAAGCGCGCCAAGTCGCGGCCGCTTCGGGAGCGCCGCGCCAAAATCGAGTCTCGCCTTTCCGAGTTGCCCGTTGTTGACCGGTTTCCCGAAGGCGGCGTGGAGCGGCTCGGCCTGCTGGTCGATCCGTTGCGCGCCCTTGAAGCAGAGCGGACCAGGCTCGAGCGCGAGGTGGAGCCGAGGCGCCTTCGAAGGATCGAACTGCATTCGCTTGCCGATCCGTCCGAACTGGCGCGCCGTGCGCAGGTCATTGAGTCCCTGCGAACGCTGGTTCCCCGGGTGGATGCGGCGCGGCGAGTCTATTCCGTTTCGGATGAGCGTCGCACGGCAGTAGCCGACGAAAAGCGTACGCTCGATGCGGCGCTCGAAAATGTTCGGCCGCCATCCGAGCCCGCATTCTTAACCTTCGTCGCCTTGTTATGGTGCGGCGTTGCCGGCCTTGCGTGGGGAGGGCAGCAGTACCTGGCTGCCGCACTCGGCGCGGTGTCGCTCATTCCAATGTTCTGGTATCGCCAGCGCCAAGTTCGGGCGGCCGCGCTCGAAGAGCAGGTTGAGGCCTGTTCCATCCGGCTCGATGCCTGTGCTGCCGACCTGAAGACCACGGAGGACGAGGCCCGCGAAATCGAGGCTGAAATCCGGCGCCTGACCGGGCAGTCTGTCGTTGGTGTTGCCGACATTGATGCCCGCGTCTGGGATCTCGACCGGCTCTCGAAGCTGAAAGACGAAATTCGAAGCCTGGATGAAGCTGCCGCGCGCTCCGAATCGGATATGGCGCGCCTGGCCCTGCAGACTGGCGAGGCCCGGCAACGAATCCAGTCGCTTCTGGCGGACGGTTCCGCAGCAAGCGACGCTGAGTTCGTTGAGCGCGCGGAAATTCACAAGCAGCGCCAGCAATTGCTGCACGAATTGGAGAAGATTCCCGTGGAGGCAGCCGAGCCCGGAGTCCTCTTCGACTTCCGCGTCGACGAAGAGACAGCTTTCGAGGCGGCAAGAAGCGAGCTGGCGGCCGTCGAACAACGTCTGGCGCAGGTGCGGCATGAATCGGGCCGTGTCGAGGAACGCATCGTAACAATGGAGAAGAGCGAGGAACGCTCGCGCGCTCTTTCGAAGCAGGAAACCGTCCTTGCGCAGATCGACGAGGCCGCCGAGCAGTGGGCGGTGATTACTCTGTGCCGCGCCCTGCTCGATGAAACGCGCAAGCTGTATGAAACCGAGCGGCAGCCCGACGTTCTCCGCCAGGCATCGTCGTTCTTCAAGCTAATGACTGAAGGCAAGTATTGCCGGGTTATCGCGCCGCTTGACGGCAGCGAGATCCAGGTCGAGCGCGCGGACGGTGCGCGGCTCTCGCCCCAGGTGCTGAGCCGCGGAACAGCAGAACAGCTCTATTTCTCCATGCGGCTGGCGCTGGTTCGCGAATATGCCAATCACGTGGAACCGCTTCCAGTGATTTTCGACGATATATTCGTCAATTTCGATCCGGAGCGGACACGCAATTGCATTGCGGCAGTGCGGGAACTGGCTGCAACCCACCAGGTTCTTCTATTTACCTGTCATCCTCACCTTGTCGGCTACGTCCAGGAAATTGTCCCCTCGGCCCACGTGTTTCCACTACAATAACCCACTATCCGGTTTGGAATTTCGAAGTTGCGTGCATGGAAACCAAGCGCATTAACGATGTAATCCGTTTTTCGGACAGGCTGGAAAAGATCCCTCTCTTCGATTCCAGCCGGTACTTTTGCGACCTTTATTGTCTGAGGCCGGGGCAGGACCAGCGCATTCACAGTCACGCCGAATCGGATAAGATTTACTATGTCCTTCGCGGGACGGGACTGTTTCACATTGCAGGAGAGGAACGGGAACTGGGGGAAGGCGAAACGGTGATTGCGCGGCCTGGCCAGGAGCATGGCGTTCGCAATACGGCTACATCCGATCTCGTATTACTTGTGTTTATGACGCCGCGACCTTAGAGTGTCGCGCGACAGGGAGGCAGAGCATGGGGCGAAACGCACAACTGATCCGCCAGTGGGCCATAATGAAGCAGATCGAGACTACCCGCTGGACCACGATCTCCGACCTTGCGGATCATCACGTGGTTTCGACGAAGACGATTCGCCGCGATCTTGCAGCCCTTATGGAAGCCGGGTTCCCGCTCTACGATGAACGATACGACGGCAAAGTCTACTGGCGTCTCGACGAGCAATATAAAGGCCTCCCGCTGGCAAACCTTTCCCTGTCCGAGATTGCCGCCCTGTATTTCAGCAAGAAGCTGGTTGTGAACCTCGCGGCGCCGCCGTTCTCGAGCGATATTGCCTCCGCGTTCAAGAAAATCGAAAGCGCTCTTCCGGAAAAGAACGTCGCTTTCCTTGACAGCCTCGATTCCATGATCAGTGTGCGCGCCGACGCGCCCAAGGACCTGGATCAACATAAACAGACCATCCGCGTTCTGATGGATGCCATGGGCGGCGAGAACAAGATCAGGATGCAGTACTACTCGGTTCACAGCAATCAGCGGAAGAGCTATACGGTTCATCCTTACCGCCTTATGTACTTCCGCGGTGGTCTCTACCTTTTTGGATATGTAGAGGAATACGCGCAGATACGGACGTTCGCAGTGGAACGCATCGAGAGTATTGAAAAATTGAACGACGAATTTGAAAAGTCTCCCGATTTTTCAGTCGAAAGCTACCTTGAGTCGTCATTCGGAGTGGTCAAGGAAGATCCGTTCGACCTGGAGATCGTTTTCAAACCCGAGGTTGTCGAATACGTGCGTTCGCGCGTGTGGCACCCTTCGCAGCAGTGCCGGGAGATCAGCGGCGGCCGCCTCTCGATGAAAATGCATGTTGGCGGCGAATTCGAACTGGTCTCATGGATCCTCAGCTTCGGCCCTTCGGCCATGGTGATTTCACCGGAAAGGCTCCGCCGCCGCGTCGAAACAGAACTGGGCCGCGCCCTCGACAACTATAAAGTCGAAGTAACGGTCGCGCCCCAGCGCAGGGCGAAAAAGGTGGAATCGAAGAAAGCCCCGGCGGCAGTCGGGCGCCGGGGGTAAATCCTGGGACAGCCTGTGGGCGCGGGGCTTCAGCCCCGTGCCAGGATCAAACAGAGAATTTGTTGGAACATGGCTCGGGGCTGAAGCCCCGCGCCCACAAGCTGTCACAGGTTGAACCCCGAATTTTCTATGTCTCTTCTGAAGTCTCTTCAATCCAGCAATCGCTTGTTCCTCAATGTGGAAATGTGCCCGCCTCGCACGGACGTGTCCATCGAGGAAAGCGTTGAAGCATGGATCGACAGCAACCGGTTGATGCGGAAGATAACCGGGCTTGGCCGGTATATTTTCATGACCGATGGAGCGATCGGCAGGCGCGAAGAACCGAACCTGCGTCACGTGACGATCAACCTGGGTTCGGAATCGGACCGATCCCATATCGTTCCGATCCTCACAACCAAGCACTCTCTGGATTACTGTCTCGAATTTGCCGAGCGTTCTTATGAACTCGGCTTC
>CAMAWS010000346.1 GCA_945861845.1 Candidatus Sulfopaludibacter sp. SbA3
TTCGGAGTCTGTCCCCAGAATTCCCTTCGGTATATGTGCAGATCCATTCGTACCTGGACGATTGGAATAATTCCGGATGGGCCACCAGCACCAGCTTGCGGCGGGCCCGGGTTATTGCGACGTTCAGCCGCCGGTCGTCGAATACAAAACCCGTTCCCTGCGAGCGCACCAGGGAAAGGATCATGATATCGCGCTCGCCGCCCTGGAATCGCTCGATGGTGTCAACGGCAACACCGGTGTCATCCAGCATCTGGCGCAACAGGACGACCTGCGCGCGAAACGGGGATACGACGCCGATGGACTGCCCGTCTACACCGCCCTCCTTCAGGAACGAACGCACCAGTTCGTTCACCACGCGGGCTTCCTCCAGGTTCGAGCGGCCTTCCCGGGATACTTCGTAATGAACTGGAACAAATAAGAGCGGCACTCCATCAAAAGGCTTTTGATCCCCGGCGCTCACTCCCGATCTCAGCTTTCCAGCGTAGAAGAGGCGATTGGACACTTCCATGATCTCGGGGTGCATACGGTATTGGGTGTCCAGCAGCGTGAGCGATTCGGCATCCTTATCAAGCTTCAGCCGCTCAAACATCGAATGGGCCAGGGCGCGCGTCCGTACGACGGGCGGCAGTTGCCTGTCGTCACCGATCAGGACAAATCGGCGGGCACGCAGAATCAATCCAAGCGTCAGCGGCTCGGTCAACTGCGCCGCCTCGTCGACGATGGCCATTTCAAACGAGCGAGTCCTGAGGAACGGCAGCGTGGCAGCGCGATGCGCCGTGGCGGCAACAACGGTGGCGTTTTTCAGCGCGTCCCGGACCGCTGTCACGTTACCGTACTTTGCCGCAAGGTCCTCGCTGAAGTAGTCCGCAGGATCTCCCACGATTTTCGCGGCCAGTTCAGGTGAATCCGATGCCCTGCCGATGCGCAGAAAACGCGTCGCCGGATCGTGTTCCAGTACCGCAAGAAGCATCTTGTCGACCGCAGTGTTCGTGAACGCGCCCAGCAGCACGCCCCCGCCGATGCGGGACACACGGAACACAATCTCAGGAATCACGCGTGTTTTCCCCGTGCCCGGCGGCCCCCAAATCAGGTGGAAGACGTCACAATCTACGGCTCGCTCGATGGCTTCCATTTGGCTGGCATTCAATAACTGCAGGGGCGGCCCGTGAACGCCGGTTCGCGGGCGGTCACAGACCGCCGCTACAGAAGACAATATCGCGCGCTTCTTCGCATCCATGGGCGCAATCAGAAAGTCGTACAAGGCCGTATGGCTCGCCTCTGCCGTAACATCGCTCGGAAACCGGTCAATGATCCACGGCTGCCCCTCGAACGCCTTCGCATCAAGATGCTTGAGAGGTATGGAAACCCGGACGCGCCGCGGTCCCACACTCTTCACATACCCGTGATACGTCGAGCTGCTCGATATTCTTCCCGTGTGGATCACCACGCTGTCGCCGCGTTCCAGATCCGACGTGTTCGCATCGAACTCAAACGTGAACGGTTCCGCATCGCTTACGATTCGAAGACCGGCAATCGCGCGGAAATTCCGAATGCGCTGCTCGATCCGGCTGTCGTCGAGCAGGTCCGCCACGTCTTGATCCGCCTGCCATCGCTCCTGCTGGACCAGTCTTGTGAACCTGCGAAAATACTCCAGCTCCGGCGTCTCGGGCGCGCCCGGCCTGTCGCCAAAGACATCGGAGGACTCCTTGCAACGCTTCTTCGTCCAGGACACGCAGCTCCCGCAAACCCGCGTGTCAAATCCTTCGTGCCGCGACGGCGCATGCGATTCCTTTTGCGCCAGGGAGTGCTGCTGCGCGACCAGCTTATTGCGGGCGTCGAGCACCTTGTAGAAATCGGACGCCACTCGCAGCGGCGCAAACGTTCCATCGACAGACGACAGCAGCCTGCTTGTGATCTCCAGCTCCGAGCCTTCGTCCCGCTGCCAGCGCCGGATCAAATCCGAGAGAAGCAACTTGTAGATAAAAAGCTGGGCGTGGTCTTCATCGCGAATTCGAGCGCCGGTCTTCAGTTCAAGAATGTCGAGCCGATTCCCCTGCCGGAACAATGCGTCGATGCGGCCCTGGATACCTATTGTCGCGGAGTAACGCCGCAGCTCGAGCTGCGCGTGCTGAAGCAGGTGCGGGTTTGCCTCGATGAACGCTGTGAGCGAAGCGGCGTGCCGTAGGGCATCCGCGCGAAACGCATTCTCGTCGAAGAGCGCGTCGGTCACCGACGCGAGGGGAACCAGGAAACCGGGTAACAGCTCGCGATACGCCGCATCCACGTCAGTCTCGCCTTCAAGCATGCGATCGAATAACGCATGGACAAGCTGGCCCTTGAGTGTGGGAACCGTCACGTCGCCCCTGCCGCGCCGGATCTGGTCGAACTGAGGCTTCGTGCAATGCAGGCTGCGCGACACAGACGTGGCATTGATCTGGCGCGCCGGCTCGACAACAAGGAAGGTTTCGGGACACGATACAAGCTCGCGCTCACCCGCCCGTACAAGGTTGTACGCCGCAAACGAGCAGTGATCCCATAGGTAGTCAACGATCATGCACGCCGCAGCGTTCTGGTCGGATCGCAATCGGATCTCGACCTCGGAATCACGCAGCGGTCCGGAAGTGACGAGCGCCGTAATTGAGGATTCCCAAACTCCAGCGATGTTTTTCGGCGGACTCAACCCCAGGACCTTTGCTTCGGGCAGCACGACGCGGTCAACGGCAGCCTGCCGCCGGGGTTCGATCACTGGAGGGTTCCGGTCGATCAAGCCATTGAGACTGGCAACAATCTCTTCGACAGTCTCGTAATCGCCCTTCAACGCTCGCCGTGTGACCTGAACGACATATCGGGAGGTAGAAAACGGTGGACGGACAAGAACAGGGGGATCGGCCAGAAACTCTTCAGTATTGAGCGACCCATCGGAAAGGAAGCGAAGCAGGTTCTCGCCAGCTTCGACAACCGACGCAGCAGGAAACTCCATCAGTTGTTCTATAAGCGCTTGAACCGAAGCCATGGCGGAAGTCACTTTAGCATCGAACGGGCCAATACCGGTCCGGGGGTAAGCCTTAAAGGCGCGAAGAATCCGCACGGAAAGAGGAGATTTTGAAATTGGACGAATCCTGCACCTCAAATCCCGAAATCCGAAATATCAGATTGGACCCCGGCGGCGACGTCACGAGAATAAACATCGCGCGGGCAACCCGATGGGTTTCAGGAGGCGGCCAGTCCAATTACAGATTTCGGATTTCGGGATTTGAGGTGCAGGATTCGTCCAATTTCAAAGTCTTCCCTGGCCTGGACAATGAGTCATGGGATGCCTCGGTTTGCTTTCTCCCGTCACGGAACCAGCTTCGGTGGCTTTGCACACGTACGAAAGAGTCCCTTGTCCGTAATCCAGAACTGGCCGTTGGCGAGCGGGTTTCCCCGCATTGTCTGATAGATAGCTTCGTGCGCGCCGAGGTCCCAAGCGACGCCGCCCAATGGCGCAACGATCGGATACGTTGCGAACGATTCATAGGTGTTCAGCGGGAATGGACGGGGCAAGCCGTACACACTCTGAAACATCTCCACAGCGGGTGACGGCGATGGACTGTCGTCAAGCAGTACCTGGATCGCAACAAGGCGCTCGGTCCGGGCAGCAAGATCACCTTCCGCTGGTTGCGCGGCGCAAAAGAAAAGGTTGATCCGTTCTGTCGAGAAATCGTGTTCGAAAACGTAAAGGACAAGTCCCTGGCCAACGTTGTTCAAGTCGAGAGACAGCTTCAGTTGGTCTGCAGGGAAAGGAGGCTCGATCATCCGGGCCCTCATTTGAGCGGCCTGCTGAGGAGCGAGGCGTTCGGTATTTCGCAGGATGGCCTGGTTCCTCGTGTTCAGCACATCGAGGACGGTACGGTAATTCTTTCCCAGCATCTGGCCCAGATAGTTGACGTCGCTCATCGAGCCAGCCTGGAATGCAAGCAGGAGCGTTAGAAGCAGTTTCATGGCGACATCAGTCTAACGCAGGGCCATAAAATCGCTGCAAACGTTAAATTTTCCGGGAAGCTTTCCTGCGGGCGGGTCTCTCTGATGCCTGGAGTTCCTCTCGGTGCCGGCCAATCAGCAGTTCGAGCTTTTGATTGAGCTCATGGAGCAGCCGCGCCGGATTGTGTGGGGGAACACGTCCAGCCGGATTCGGAGCAGCGGAATCCGCCTGTCCAAGCAGGTCAGCGATTGTGGTTTGTGGCTTCACTCTCATTTCGGTGTCTCAAGCCAAGATCTTTTAGCACATCGGGAAGACGCGGTGCAACAGATGAGAACACTGAGCCCGCTTGCAGTTAATCAGAGTAGAAT
>CAMAWS010000347.1 GCA_945861845.1 Candidatus Sulfopaludibacter sp. SbA3
CTCGTTTTTTGTGTCCGGACCGATGATCACCCGCTGTGGCCTGGAAGCATCCACGTTTGCCGGTGTGTTTTCCAGGCGACTGAACACCTTGATGCTGAATAGATTCGTGTCCTGCAGGACCACTTCGTTGCGGACCGGATCAACCGCGACCGAACTGTAAATCGGATATGTGTCGCGGATCATGCGGACTGGAGGACGATTCACCTCGACTGTGTCAGCTGCATACACCGACCCATTGTGCTCGAACTCCGTGCTCAGGGCGGCAATGGCGCTCACCTGCTCCGGTGCACACACATCTGCGTAGTCAGGCAGCTGCTCGATGGAGACCAGACGAGCAGAGCCGAGTGATTGCCGGACACTCGAGTCCGGCGTTGTCAAAAGGGACCAGCTAAAAACGCCAAATGCAATTGCGAGTACTCCCGCGAACATTGCGCTTCTGGCTGTGCTTTTTGCACGCATAAGCCTCCTTATCGGAAACCACTTGGGGATTTGAGAATTGTAGTGTGTAAACGCTGGGCAGATGGGACCACAGCGGCAAGCTGGATGTCAAAGTATTTGGCGGTCCATTGTGGGTGCGGGGCTTTAGCCCCGTGCCAAGGTCCAACAGGAATTTCTGGAACCTGGCACGGGGCTAAAGCCCAGCGCCCACAGACAGAGTGAGCCTTAGAAAATCTCAGGGAAGTAGAAAGTCATGACCGTGTTTCCATTACCGGTCGGTACCATCAATTCCTTATCGCGATGGTTGAGATCAATTCCATTGACGTTGAGTTGCGTCATCTGACGAACCGGTATTCTCCACTTTGGTGGAATATCGCCGTCATCGAAGACGCTCCAGACGCCGATCGCTCCCCCTGTGGCGCCGCCCACAATGTAGCCTTTGGGTGAGATCGCCATTTGCTGGCCGCCCGCAATCTGTGTCTTGGGTCCACGAATAACGCGTAGAGGTTTGGTGTTTCCACTGGCGTTCTTATCGAAGATCAGCAAACCGGGGATCTGGCCCGGAGGGCGGGTTGGCACTACCAGAAGATTGTTTATGGGATCGACGCGTATGGGCGGCGTGTTGCCGCTGCCAACAGTCTGGTCAATGAAACGAATAAGCGTGTCGGGACCGCCAAGAGTCCGGACGGGCGCGACGTCACCGTTCGAACCATATGGAAATACGACGATGTTATGCCGGGCAGTCGCCAGGTAGATGTCGCCTGTAGATGGATCGAAACTGACTTTATCCATGGCGCCGACACCGAGTATCTGGGTCTTCGAGCCCTGGATCACGCGCTTGGGCGCTTCCTCTCCGTTGGCTCCGCCATCGAACACCAGGATCGCCTGCGTGAGCGGGCTATTGACAAGAATTTCGTCGTGAAGCGAGTCGTAATGAATGTCGTGCATGGTCCGGCTGATGAGCGTGTTCTGACCCTGCAGGGAACGTGTGGGCGCCTGATTTTCCTTCGCCAACCTGGGGAAGGCCGCAATCTGCGGATGGTTCACTCAGTTAGGCACCAGGTATTCTTCACGTTTGGTGTCGTAGGCGACCGCCTCGGTTTTACCAAACTTCGTCGACTTGTAGCCCAGCGGCGCGCTTCGGATGATGCGCACAGGCGTGACGTCGCCGTTAGCCATCAGCGGGTATGCCGTTGCTGAAGAGTTCCCAAGGTTCGCAACCCAGAACTCCCGATTCTTCATGTCGAGAGATACACCGGTTGGATTGAACAACGCCGTCTTCGCGCCTTTGATAACTCGCGTCGGCGTAACGTCACCCTGGTCCGTCGCCTTGAAGACGAGAATCGAGTTGCCTACGTCATTGGCGACATACAAGTCCTGGGTGTCCGGATTCAGTGCCATCGCTGACGGCCAGTTCATCTGGGTCTTTACACCCTGAATCTTACGAATCGGAGGAGTGTCACCCTTCGCATCGATCGGGTAAACGCTGATTGAAGGAGGATTGAATTTGCCCGTACCGGGAACCTTGAAGTTGCTGAAGTTGCCCCAGTTGTTGATGTACAGGAGTTTATTCTTCGAATCCACGGCGATCCCGTGTATGGCGTGCAATCCGGTGTTGTCGCCCATCAGCACACGCAGCGGTTTTTCATCTCCGGAAGCCTGCTTTCGATACACCGCCACCTGCGGAGGGTATTCCACTGTGACGAACATCTCCTGCCGCTCTTCATCAACAGCGATCCCATAGCCACGATGAGGAGTATCCAGATGCCGGGCCGGAGCAACGTTTCCCAGGGAATCGTGACTGAACATCACGATTTTGTCGCCCGTGTCCGACTCGATGGAATAGATCTCGCCAATCTTCGGATCGACGTAGAGGCCGTTGTTGAACTGGATATCGGTGTCGGAGCCCTTGATCAACCGCTGCGGCGCGGTAAAGGCAACATTGGGAGGCGTATTGTCTGTCCGCTTGAATATTGCCGTTGCCCACAGGTTGTTGTCCTGCAGGATGACCTCGTCGAAATTGGGGTCGACGGCAACAGAACTGTAGATCGGATAAGTATCGCGAAGCGTGCGAACCGGAGGCCTGGTGACATCTACGGTCGTCCCACTGCCGTTCTGCGCGTATACGGATGCCTGCTGCAATTCGAACTGCCGGGCCTCCTCCAGCCTTGTAATGCTGGATTTGTCCTCTGCGGGCCATTCACACATATCCGCGAAATCAGGCAACTGCTTAACCGAAACCAATTGCGGATAACCCAGACCTGTCGATTGCGGAACGCTCAGTTCCGGCGGTTCAATTAGGGACCAGGAAAAGAAACCCATCGCGGCCGCTATCATCACAGCAAGGATCACTTTCCGGCCTTTGCTTCGTAACTGCATACGACTCCTCCGAAACTATCTATCTTCGAGAAACGACTGATGTTATTGCCAGATGTAAACACAGGCCCAATTCTTTGTCACGGGATACTTGATGCGCAACCGGCCGGAGTTTGAAATTGACATTTCGGAGTGTGCGCTTAACAATGCGAGACATCCGACACATAACAGCGGTTCAATGCTTAAAGGAGACAGCGTGATGAGACGTAACGGCTACGGATTTTTGGCAGCGGGCTTGGGAATCCTCTTCGCGGCGGCGCCGGTGATGGCGCATCACTCGTTTGCAGCACAGTACGACAGTAAAAAGAACATAACAATCTCAGGTAAAGTCACAAAAGTGGAGTTCATGAATCCCCACATCTATTTTTATGTCGATGTGAAGAATGCGAGTGGCAAGGTCGTCAGTTACGCAGTTGAGGGCGGTACTCCTGGAACGCTCCGCCGGCGTGGCTGGGGCAAGGACTCACTGAAGGTTGGTGACAACGTGACTGTGGAAGGCTGGGCCGCAAAAAACGGAGAGGCCAACATGAACGGTAACAAAGTAACGCTTGCGGACGGACGCAAGGTGTTTGCCGGAAGTTCCAATCCGGACGCGCAACAGGGCGAGCAATAGAGGGTACCAGGATGAACAAACGTTTCGCTCTTGCCGCCGTATCACTATTCACGTTTGCCCTTACGACCGCGCCGGCGTTCGCACAGCGCGGTGGGGATCCCGCGAAGCCCAAGCCCGCGTTCGGCGCCTGGTGGTATAAGGGCGACGCCCCTCCACGCGGGGCGACTCCGGATTTGACGGGTGTCTGGTCCGGCGGGTCCATGAACGATATTTCGAAAATGGGATTGCCTGGTGAAGAGTTGATTCTCACGCCGATGGCGGCGGAAAAATACAAGGTCGTCGATCATGCGAAGGATCCGAACACGCTGTGCCTGCCTCCGGGCCCATCACGCATGGTGGCCAGGGCGCATCCGACCATGATTGTCCAACGGCCTGACGTTTTCGTCGTCATGAGCGAGTCGGAACACATCTTCCGCCTGATCTACACGGATGGCCGCCCTCACCCGGAAGATGCCAAGGACTATCCCGGATTCTATGGATACTCGATCGGCAAATGGGAAGGCGACACGCTTGTTGTCGATACAATCAGCATCAACGACCGGACGTGGCTGGACGGCGCCGGCCACCAGCACAGCGACCAACTGCACCTGACTGAAAAGTTCAGGCTGGCCGACAACAACACGCTCGAATACTTCACCACTTACACGGACCCGGTCTATTTCGTGAAGCCATTTACCGGAAAGAATATTCTCAAGCGGCAGATCGGCGAGTACATTTTCGATCACTCCTGCCTGGAGAACGAAAAGGACCTGGGGAACCTCGTACCCACGCTGGGCGACGAAGGCCGCTAAGAGGTACCGTCAATAACGAAGAAAGGGATCAGGATGGTTTTACCGTCCTGATCCTTTTTTTGGGCCTGCAGATGATCCGCTTTGGCAAGGGCTAAAACTTCCG
>CAMAWS010000348.1 GCA_945861845.1 Candidatus Sulfopaludibacter sp. SbA3
GTTTGAATCGACACCACATCGCCGGCCTCGACCCATGTTGTGAACTTCGAGGGCAATTGCTCCACGCTTCCATGCCTGCGAACAATAATGTTTATTCCCCTGGAACCAGGCTCTCCGCCATAGAGACCGTAAGGTGGCAGCTTGCGTCGGTCGGAGAGAACCGTCAGCTGCGCCCTCATCAGGAAGCGGACTTCGCGGATAACGCCATTTCCGCCGCGCCATTTTCCATCACCGCCGGAATCGGGACGCAGCGAATAGCGGATGATCCTCACCGGATAAGCGTGTTCGAGCGCTTCCACGGGCGTATTCATGGAATTGGTCATGTGGGTGTGGACGCCGGAAATTCCGTCCATCGCCGGCCTGGCGCCCATGCCTCCGCAAACGGTCTCATAATACGCGACCGGCTGATTCGTGCGCGGATCGGTCCCGCCAAACGTAAAGTTGTTCATCGTCCCCTGGCTTGCAGCCGGAATCCGGTCCGGCAGCGCAGTGGATAAACACCTGTACAGGACGTCGACGATGCGCTGCGCAGTCTCCACGTTGCCGCCACAAACGGCCGCGGGCGGGAGAGCATTCACAATCGTGCCTTCCGGCGCAATGATCTCGAGAGGCCGCATGCCTCCCGCATTCGAAGGAATGGACATGGGGACCAGGGTCCGGAAAGTGTAGAACACGACAGACGCCGTTATCGCGTACACCGCATTAACGCTGCCGGCCGTTTGTGGATCCGATCCGGAAAAGTCGATTACCGCTCGATCCCCCTTGATTCGAATTTTCACGCGAATTGCGATCGGGTTGTCGCTGATGCCATCGTTGTCGAGAAAGTCTTCAGCCTCGTATGTGCCGTCGGGAATGCTCGCAATTGCCTGGCGGGTCATCCGCTCGCTGTAGTTAAGAATCTCGGTCGTATAGCGGCAGACTTCTTTCCACCCGTACTTGTCCACAACCTCCAGGAGCCGCCGCTCACCCGTGACGTTTGCTCCCATCATCGCGGCAAGATCGCCTTCGCGTTCCGCGGGGGTTCGAACATTGAGGAGGATAAGGTCCCATACATCCCTGTTGATCTTTCCAGCCGTAAGCAGCTTGATCGGCGGAATACGCAGACCTTCCTGGTAGATTTCCTCGGCCAATGGCATCGAACCCGGCGACATGCCGCCTACGTCGGAGTGGTGCGCGCGGTTCGCCACGTAGAACAAGAGTTTCTTCCTGGAGAACACTCCGGATACGACAGTGATATCCGGAAGATGAGTTCCGCCGGCATATGGATCATTAAGGATGATCAGGTCGCCCGGCCCGATGTCCTGGTTTTCAATGGCAGCTTTCACCGACAGCGGCATCGAACCCAGGTGGACCGGCATGTGATCGCCCTGCGCAAGCATCTCGCCGCGCTCGTTGAACACGGCGCAGGAATAATCGCGCCGCTCCTTGATGTTGGGAGAAAACGCAGTGCGCTTCAGCGTCGCGCCCATTTCCTCGGCGATGGCGTGGAAGAGACTCTTGAAGATTTCGAGTTGGACGGGATTGGTCTTCATAAACAAGGACATTACTCACCCTCAAGCACCAGGTTCAAATAACCATCCACCCGGCAGCGAAAACCGGGCGGCACAAGCGTCGTCGAGCTGTACTCACCAATGATCGCCGGGCCATCGATGACATGGCCGTGGCCCAGCACGGCACGGTCAAAGATCGCCGTCTTCACTTGTTTGCCGCCTATCCATACGGATCGTTTCTCCTGCGGCTGCGGCTTCCCCCGCAATTTCGGAACTCTTTTGAATTCGGGCTTGGCAGTGCGGCCGAGGAACGTCGTGCGAACCGTCACCAGTTCAACATCCTTCTTTGGATTCGCATAGCCGTACCGCTTTTCGTGCATGCGGTGAAAGTCGTCAATGAACTTCGGCGTGAGCGGCACCGTCAGTTCGTAAGACTGGCCGCGATACCGGAGATCGCAGGAATCAACGCACTGGACCTCGCTTTTCCGAAAACCTTCCGCCTGAAGTTCCGCGGCTCCCGCCCGGTGCAGCTCCGCAAGTGCGCTCTTCAATCTGGCCGCGGAATCGCCCGCGTTGACGAGCAGCGTGCGGGAATAGTCCTTGCGCGCATCTGCCAGCAGCAGGCCGAGCGCAGAGAGCGCGCCCGGAAAGCACGGAACGATGATGCGCGGGATGCCGAGTCCTTTTGCAAGGCTGGCGGCATGAAGACCTCCGGCGCCGCCAAAGCAAACAAGGGTGAAGTCCCGGGGATCATAACCGCGTTCCACGGAGATCAGCCGGATGGCCTGCTCCATATTGTTATTCACAATATCGACTACACCCTGCGCAAGATCCTGCTGTGATTTCCACGCCCGCGTCCATGCAAGCCCTCGAACGGCTGGCTCTATGCGGACGGTCCATAGCGGCATTGCGCCGCCCAGGAAGAACCGCGGCAGAAGCCTGCCGAGAATCACGTTGGCGTCGGTCACTGTCAGTCTGCCGCCTTTTCCATAGCAGATCGGGCCGGGGTCCGCGCCGGCGCTTTCCGGGCCAACCTTCAGCGCGCCTCCGGGATCGAGTTCTGCAATCGAGCCGCCTCCGGCGCCGACGGTGTGAATGTCCATCATCGGAATCCCTACGGGCATGCCATCGACGTGGCTTTCGTTGGTGACCTTGATTCCTCCATCACACAATGAAACATCCGTGGACGTACCGCCCATGTCGAAAGTAATCACTCTCGAGTAGCCCGATATCTCCGCGACGTGGAACGCGCCGACAACGCCGCCGGCGGGCCCCGACAAGATCGTCTTGACCGGGGTCTCGGAAGCGGCCTGGGCATGGACGGCGCCGCCATTCGACTGCATCACGCGGAGAGGCGAGCCGGCGCGCTCCTGCAAACTCCGCAGGTAACGGCTCATGATCGGCGCGAGATAGGCGTTTATAACGGTCGTCGATGTTCGCTCGTATTCCCGGTACTCGGGCAGCACTCGTGACGACAACGACACCGGAACTCCGAGCGGCTGCAACTCATCAAGAATGGCGTCCTCGTGCCGGCTGTTGGCAAATGAGAAAAGCAGGCACACCGCCACGGACTCGATGTTCCGGCTGCGCAGCTTTTCGATGATCGCGCGAAGGTGCGCGACGTCAAGCGGCGTTTCAATCGATCCGTCATACAGGGTGCGTTCGCGAATCCCAAAGCGATCGCCGTCCGGCACGAGCGGGTCTGGACGCGTCACAAAGATGTTGTACAGCTCGCGGCGCGTCTGGCGTCCGATAACGAGAACGTCTTCAAAACCTTCCGTTGTGAGCAGCGCGGTCCTGGCGCCCTTCCGCTCGAGGAGCGCGTTTGTGGCCACGGTCGATCCGTGGATCAACTCTTTCGTGCCTGGCGCGGAGATTCGCAGCATCCCCTTGATAACCGCTTCGTCCGGACGAGCAGGCGTGGACAGTTCCTTGAACATCTCGATCTTGCCGTCGCGGACGACAACAAAGTCGGTGAAGGTTCCGCCACTGTCCACGCCTACTCTGATTTTGTTCACGACTTAGAGAATTGGGTAATAGATCCGGGCCACATCGCGCACATGGGCGGCAGACACGGTTTCGATGTCCTGGACAATGCCCGAGGGATCCTGATGCCAGGTGAGGCTCTGCAGATCCATTTGCTTCTCTGCAAAATGATGCAAGGCAACCTCGCGAACCAGTGCAAAATCTGCATCGGAAATATTTTCGCCACCGACCTGTTTCATCCACTCGATGACGCGGCTCTTCTTTTCCGGTAATGCGATGATCTGTAGCGTGGATCCGTGCCCGGCATCAATTCGCAGGGAGACATCGGTCCACCATCCCGCTTCTATGAGTTTCCGGTCAAGCATCCCTTTCAGCAGCAATAACGCCGGCAGGTCACCGGATGAAACCGTGACATTGGGAATGATAAGGGCCGTATCCGCAATGTTCCCACGGAAGCCGCTCCAGGCCTGGCGCGCGCGCTCCAGCGCTTCCGGCCGGACGAGCACCAGGACCCGGCCGGGCCGGTAAATCTCGAACCTCTTCATTGTGGACAGGTCCGGTTCAGCTTCGAACCTTGTAAGACCTGCTCCGGCAACGAATACCCCGAAGCCGTTACTTGGCATCATGGATACTCCAGACGCCAACCTTTCCGCCGGTCCCCATGTATAAGCCGCGTGGGTATGGGGAGGAAATGGCTGGGGCTGGATGGTTTCGATGACAGCAGGAGCCGTGCCTTGCAGCCCGGGTAAAACAGATGCGGTTGCTTCGGGTTGTACGGCGCCCCCGGTAAGGCTTTCAACCTGCACGGTTGCCTGCCGGATTTTCGGCGCCCATGTAGC
>CAMAWS010000349.1 GCA_945861845.1 Candidatus Sulfopaludibacter sp. SbA3
ATCACCGACGATCATCTGGCCCGTTCCCGACCGGATTTCCGGAGTAAAGTTGATGGTTATCCCGTCCGCAGTGATCGTGGAAGCGGTCCAGGTGGGCGAATTCTGATCGACCATGGCAATTGTCAGAACATCGGTTGCGGCGTTGGCCACGGTCGGTCCGACGCCGTTTCCTGGCGACAGAATGGAGAGCACCCCACCCGGCGTTGGAAGGCATCCCGGCCCCGTATAGGGATTGGGGCAGGTGAGGCCAAGCCCTTGCCTGACAAGCCCAACGGAATTCGTCGAACTGGGGACCGGTACGCCGCTGTCAGTCAGACCGGTACCGGCCATCGTAATGTCGCGCGTAATCGCGTTCATGGCCACTCGCAGATTCTGTTCTGTGTTCAAGACCTGCTGCATTGTCGTGTTTGCCACGAAGAGGTTATTCAGGAGAGTGAAAGTGGCCGCGAGTATCGCCAGCACCATGACATTGGCAATCAGGAATTCGGCAAGCGTAAATCCGCCTTGCCTATGACTGGTTTTGGAACGAGAGCTGGAATTCATGAGGCCTCTCAACTGAATCGTGAGATCAAAGTGCTGACGCGAACCGTCTTGGCTACGCCACGGACGGTGTATTGCACATCGACGTCGATGCGGCGAATGTCGGGATCGACGGTGGCGCTTGAAGGAAGCGTTATCGTGCTGACCGTGATCTGGCGTTGGTAGCCCGTCAACGAGACGGTCACGTCGTCCGAATTGCCCAGATTGCCGTCCGGTCCGGAGAATGTCAGGCTTTCGACCGTGCCTGTGTCATCTCCGGTATTGGGAATGCCATCCACGCCCATACCCACGATGCCCGTATACCCGGCGACAAACACTCCGCCATCGGCTGCGTTAGCGATCTGGGTGAACCCGATGTCCTGGGTGTTGCGGGCCATGATGACGCTCTCGAGAGCCTCCTGGGCTTTCTGCTTCGCGATCAATTGCTGCTGACCGATGGTAATCGCGGAAATGCCCTGTACCATCGTCATCGCAACCGAAAGAAGCGCTACCGTCAAAATGAAACTCGCGAGCAGCACTTCTATTATGGAGACGCCAGCTTCGGAAGACCTCATCGCACCACCCATGACGTTCCACTCACCCAGTATTGTTTGACCTTCCCTGTTGATCCAGCCAGAGTCACCGCTCGAGCGCTCCCGTTTCCCGACCCGATCGTGAAAACGGTTCCATTGAGCAAGATTCCCGAGGAGTCCAGGAAGGTTCCATCGCCGACAAACGTTCCGCCTGTAGCTTCATTAAAGAACACGGCTGCATCATTGCCGAATCCGTCCGGAGTGTCGGCGCTTATACCCGAAGGAAGACCGAAGACATATCCCGCAGGCAGCGTCACGTCTGCCATTACTGTTTCGGTTGCGTCTGCATTCAGGCGAGTCACCGTGATTTCATTGTTACCCGCGAAATCAATCTCCACGTTGCGGCGTTGGTTGACCGCAAGCTGCCGCGCGTAACTGATCTGGGAACGCACCAGGTTCGATGCCTTGTCCGCATCCAGGCCTGCGAGTGATGTCTTCATCTGAATAATCCCAATACTCGACACTGCAATCAGGCCCACAACTACCAGGGTTTCAAGCAAACTAAATCCGCCGTCACGCCTATTCATAGATTTCCTTCGGATGGAATGACTGTAAGACCGTGACTATGCGCTGTAAATCGGTCGTAGTCTGAATTGAACTCGTCCTGAGTCCTAGGCAGTTCAGGAGAACATAAGCGCACAATGCCTGATTCCCCTCTTGTTCTCGTTGCTCTGCAGAAACAACAGCCGCTCAGTGTGGTGGATTGTGCGAAGCCACAAACCACGCACAGTTGTGCCGATGCTTCACGCCACTGCGTGCTTTGCCAGTCTTAGTTGAAGGCAGAAATTACCGGCAGGTGCTTCATTTAGCACATGCTAGACTATCGCGGTGACAGACGTCCGAGTGCCCCTCCTGGATCTCAAAGCTCAATACGAAACCATTCGCGGTGAGGTGCGTTCCTCCATTGATCGCGTGATGGGCTCGCAGCGGTTCATTCTCGGTCCCGAAGTCGAAGGGCTCGAGCAGGAGATCGCAGAGTATTCGAAATGCCGTCATGCCGTCGGCGTATCTTCCGGTACGGATGCGCTTCTTGTTGCGCTCATGGCGCTCGACATCAAACCCGGCGATGAGGTCATAACGACCCCCTACACGTTCTTCGCCACTGCCGGCGCAATCGCGCGTCTCGGGGCGACGCCGGTATTCGTCGACATCGATCCGGGAACATACAACATCGATCCTGCGAAAATTGAAAGCCGCATTACCGGGCGCACAAGGGCTGTCATACCCGTGCATCTCTTTGGGCAGATGGCCGGAATGGCCGAAATTGTGGACATTGCGCGCCGCCGTAAACTGTACGTAATCGAGGATGTTGCTCAGGCGATCGGCTCGGAAATCGGGAACAGTCGTGCGGGTTCCATTGGTCATTTCGGAGTGTTCAGCTTCTATCCCACGAAGAACCTCGGTGGTATTGGCGATGGAGGGATGGTTACCTCGAACGATCCCGAACTGGCGGAAAGGGTGCGGCTGCTGCGGCAGCATGGCAGTCATATGAAGAATTATCACCACGGTGTTGTCGGAGGAAACTTCCGGCTCGATGCGATTCAGGCCGCGGTACTTCGGGTGAAATTGAAGTACCTCGATCGCTGGACGGAAGCCCGCAGGCGGAATGCCGCTCGTTACCGCGAATTGCTGAACAGTATTGCGGGCGTCCAGCTTCCGGTCGAGAGCCCGGGTTCGCGCCACATTTATAACCAGTTTGTCATTCGCACAGGAAACCGTGACGCGCTGAGGTCGCATCTCCAGGAGTGTGGTATCGGGACAGAGGTCTACTATCCCCTACCATTACACTTGCAGCCCTGTTTCAACGATCTGGGATATAAAGAGGGGGATCTTCCAGTCAGCGAGGCTGCAGCTCATGAAAGCCTGGCGCTGCCGATCTATCCCGAATTGACCCCGGAAATGCAGCAGGTTGTCGCCGAAGCGATACTTGAGTTTGAACAAAAGGGAAGCTGAAAAGCGCAGTCTGCTGTGGGCGCGGCGCTTTAGCGCCGTGCAAAGATCGAAAAAAGAAGATTTTCTTCTGGAACTTGGCACGGGGCTAAAGCCCCGCGCCCACAGGTAGATTAGAGATTTCGAGATTTCAACCGCGGCTACACCGTCCTGATCAATCCCTGCCGTAGCGCAAAGCGAATCAGTTCAGTCGTTGTATGCAACCGCAGTTTCTCCATGATGTGCTGCCGGTGTGTGTGGACGGTCTTGGGGCTGACGAACAGGGAAGTGGCGACTTCAGTGGGTGTCTTGCCTTCAGCAAGCAGCAGGAACACTTCGCGCTCCATCGACGTGAGCGATTCCAGGGGGCGTGGGCCCTGCGCGCCGCCGAGTTGGGACAATTCGGCGAGACGTTTCGACACGTTCGCCGAAAAAACCGTGCCGCCGTGCACGATGGTGCGTACGGCAGCCACCAGTTCGTGATCGAGCGAGTCTTTGGCCAGGTAGCCCGCCGCACCTCCAGAGACAGCTTCCGATATCACTTGATGTTCGAGATGCACGGTGAGGATCAGTACTCGTGAGGCCACGGTGCTGACAATCTGGCGCATGCTTTCGAGGCCGTCCTGATCGGGCATGGAAATATCGAGGATTACGACGTCTGGCTTGAGCTGCCGCGCCATCTTCACGGCTTCAGCGCCCGTTGCAGCCTCTCCGATCACTGTCATGTCCGCCTCTGCCTCGAGTATCCGGCGGAGTCCCTGTCGCAATATGGCGTGATCATCCGCGATGAGCAGTTTTATCTTTTCTTTTTCCATTAATCTTTCTCGGTGAATATGAAAGTACCATTTCCACGACGGTTCCTCTCCCGCTGGCGGTACTGACTCGAAACGCTCCTCCCAGGTCGGTCATGCGTTGCCGGATTGTCCAGAATCCGGAACTCATGAGCCTGGCATTCGAGCCATAAAGGGTTCTCGGGTTAAATCCTTTCCCGTTGTCTTCAACGCTGACGTGCACTTCCTTCTCGGCAAAACGAATCGAAATATCGAGTTTCGACGCGTCTGCGTGACGGATGACGTTGCTTACTGCTTCCTGGCAACATCGATAGAGCGCCACGCTTGTATCCTTCTCCAGAGGCCTCTCCTTGCCGCGAACTTCGCACTGAACCTCCGTTTGCGAGTGCTTTGCAACCTGGTGGCCGAGTTCCCTCACTGCTGACGCCAATCCAAGTGTGTCCAGGATCCGAGGATAAAGCGTGTGC
>CAMAWS010000350.1 GCA_945861845.1 Candidatus Sulfopaludibacter sp. SbA3
CCTGAATCAGGCAATTTTTCTTCCCCGCGGCTTCCTCGAAGTGAAAGCTGACAAACTTCTGACTGATCGCGAACAGAAGATCGTTGTTTACTGCGCCGGTGGCACCCGGTCTGCGTTCGCGGCGAAAACCCTTCAGGACCTCGGATATAAGAATGTCGTCTCGATGGCTGGTGGTTATGGCGCCTGGAAAGACGGTGGTATGCCCGTTGTCGTTCCAGAAAAGATCGGCAAGGACCAGATGGCCCGGTACAGCCGTCATCTGCGGGTGCCTGAAGTTGGTGAACAGGGACAGTTAAAGCTGCTCAGGAGCAAGGTGCTTCTGGTTGGCGCAGGCGGATTGGGTTCGCCTGCCGGTGTATACCTGGCGGCTTCAGGCGTAGGCACGATCGGCGTAATCGACAATGACATCGTGGACGAATCGAATCTCCAGAGGCAGATTCTCCATTGGACCTCTTCAATCGGAATGCCCAAAGTCGATTCCGCACGGCGGACCCTTTTCGAGGTCAACCCGAACGTGAAGGTGCGGACTTATAACCTGCGGCTGGATGCATCGAATGTTCTCGACATTTTTGCTGACTACGACGTGATCGTGAGCGGTTCCGACAATTTCTCGACCGCATATCTTATAAATGACGCCGCTGTGATGCTCAAGAAGCCGGTTGCCTATGGCAGCATTTTCAGGTTCGATGGCCAGGCATCCACTTTCATTCCCCACGAGGGACCCTGCTTCCGGTGCCTCTATCCCGAAGCCACACCG
Organism: Candidatus Sulfopaludibacter sp. SbA3; assembly: GCA_945861845.1. Classification (GTDB taxonomy): domain Bacteria; phylum Acidobacteriota; class Terriglobia; order 20CM-2-55-15; family 20CM-2-55-15; genus CAMBFR01. The sequence continues at coordinate 758 of CAMAWS010000350.1, forward strand.
CCCGAACTGGCGCCAAGCTGCGACGAGGCTGGAGTGCTCGGAGTACTTCCGGGCGTGGTTGGCCTGATCCAGGCGACTGAAACCGTAAAACTCCTGCTGAGCGCGGGAACCTCGCTGTCGGGACGGCTGTTGATCTATGACGCGCTCGAAATGTCGTTCCGGCAGGTCAAGTTCCGCCGCGACCCGGCGTGTTCGGCGTGCGGCACAGATCCTCACATTGACCTGGAATCAATACCCGAGTTCGTTTGCGCAATACCCGCGAAGCAAGGGTGAAGAAACCAGATTCGCTCCACGTCGGCGATTTCGTCTATTGCCGATCCAAGTATTATCGTGACCAGCTCCAGCTTCCCCAGGAACTGGGGCTGGTCATCGAGATCAAGCGAACCAACATAAAGGTTCTATATGCAGGCGACAAGCGATGCTGGCTTCCGCTCGAGACCATAGCGCGGGTTAAACCCGAACTCTCAAACTCCACACTGGCTGAGAAGCTCCACTACCTGATCAAGCGCGTGCATGCGGACGAATGCGAAATTGTGTCCGTCAGCGGCGTGAATCGAGTCACCCTCCGGATCGACCACATCGATCAGGAAGCGGTTGACGACGTGCGGAAATTCCTCGGCGGCAATTTTATTTCGTTGGCGGTTGTCCCCGAAGGGATGGCCTACATGCAGGTGGAGATCAAGTTTTCTTAGCGCCCGTTTGGCGGAAGATTTCCAACCGTCTGAACCTGATGTTGATTCGGTATCGGTCCTGTAGAATGGCCGTCACCTTATGCGGCCACTTGAAGGTCTCACTGTCATTGCGCTGGAACAAGCGGTTGCGGCGCCACTCGCCACCCGGCACCTGGCCGATATGGGAGCTCGCGTCATCAAGATAGAGCGGCCCGGAATTGGCGATTTTGCGCGCGGCTACGACACGACCGTGCGCGGCATGTCGAGTCACTTCGTTTGGCTCAATCGCTCGAAACAGTCGCTGACTCTGGACGTCAAGGATCCAGCCGCAAAGGATGTACTGGCCTGTCTGCTGGCGCGCGCCGATGTCTTTGTCCAGAACCTGGCGCCTGGCGCAGCCCAACGCCTGTCACTCGGCGCGGACGAGTTGAAGCAGGCTTACCCCAAACTGGTTGTCTGCAGCATATCGGGCTATGGTTCGTCGGGTCCGTACCGCGACAAGAAAGCCTATGACCTGCTCATCCAGAGCGAGGCTGGCCTCCTGTCAATCACTGGAACGGAGGATGAACCGTCCAAGGCCGGCATCTCCGTCGCCGATATTGCTGCCGGCATGTACGCGTATTCCGGAATCCTGACCGCTCTTCTCATGCGGCAGCGCACGGGACGCGGGACAGCCATAGACGTTTCACTGTTTGAAGCGCTGGGCGAATGGATGGGATACCCGGCGTATTACACGAAGTATGGCGGCGAGGCGCCGGCGCGAACCGGCGCGAGCCACGCCGTCATTGCCCCTTACGGACCCTTTCAAAGCGGGGATCAGAAGCCCGTGTTCCTCAGCATTCAGAACGAGCGGGAATGGGAAGCGTTCTGCCGCATCGTACTGCAGCACGGTGAAATGGCATCCGATTCACGTTTCGATTCCGTCTCCGGCCGCGTTGCCAACCGCCGTGATCTGGACCTGGCGATCAGGGAAGTCTTCAGCCATCTCACGGCCGGGGAAATCGTGCGGCGCCTTGAAGAGGCTCAGATTGCCAATGCGCGCATGAACAGCATCCAGGAGTTCCTCGATCATCCTCAGCTTGCCGCGCGAAACAGATGGCGCGACATCGACTCGCCGGCCGGGCAACTTTCTGCGCTGATCCCTCCCGTGGACATCGAAGGCGCGGAGCCGGTTATGGGGCCAATCCCGGCACTGGGGCAGCACACCGACGACATCCTGACTGAGCTCGGCTTCGACGCGCCAACAATTGCCGCATGGCGGCAGCGCGGGGCGATCTGATGAAGCAAAGACTCGCGCTGGTGTTCGCCGTCGGAATCCTGATCTGGGCGCTGCCGCTGCCGGCGGACGTCGATCCCAAGGCATGGCGTCTCCTGGCGATTTTCGTAGCCACAGTGACCGGCCTGATCGCGAAGCCTTTACCGATGGGCGCCATGGCTGTCACGGGAATTGCGGCGGCGCTATTGACGCGAACCCTTACTCTAACGGAGGCATTGACAGGCTTCAGCAATGGAACAGTCTGGCTGGTGGTCTCTGCATTCTTCATAGCTGCAGGTTTCATCAAGACGGGACTGGGCGCCCGAATCGCATACTTCCTGGTTTCACTGTTCGGCAGGAGCACGCTGGGTGTCGGCTATAGCCTGGTTGCAACCGATCTCATCCTGGCGCCCGCGATTCCAAGTAACACGGCCCGGGCTGGCGGCGTGGTGTTTCCGATTCTCCAGTCCATTATCAGGACGGGTCTTGGAGACGACCCGGTCAAGGCCCGTCAAACGAGCGCATTCCTGACACTGGTGGCATACCAGGGCACGGTCATTACAAGCGGAATGTTCATCACATCGATGGTCGCCAATCCCCTTGTCGTGCAGTTGGCCGGAGCGCAGGGAATCGTCATCACGTGGACAGGCTGGGCGGTCGCTGCAATCGTCCCCGGTTTACTGAGCCTGGTTACGATTCCGCTCGTCGTCTACGCCATATGTCGACCGGGCTTCGTCAAAACGCCTGCGGCGCCGTCCCTGGCGAAAGCAGCGCTCACAGCGATGGGGCCGATGAAACGTGGCGAGCGATTAATGGGCATGATATCCGTCGTCATGGTCGTGATGTGGATCTTCGGGACGTTCCTCGCTCTCGATACTACAGCCACCGCCATAATGGCCATTGCAGCTCTCCTGGTGACCGGCGTCCTGACATGGGAAGATCTAGTCGGTCAACCTGAGGCGTGGGACACTTTCGTGTGGTTTGCAACCCTGTTGATGATGGCAACGTTTCTCGCCCAGTTCGGTCTGATCCGATGGTTCAGCGATCAGGTGACGCCTGTGTTTCAAGGCATTGGCTGGATTCAGGGGTTAATTGGCCTGAGCCTCATTTACTTCTATACCCACTACTTCTTTGCCAGTATTACCGCACATGTCAGCGCAATGTACGCGCCCTTTCTCGCTGTGGCAATCGGCTTCGGCGCGCCTCCGCAACTTGCAGCTCTGCTTCTGGCTTTCTTCAGCAGTCTTTTCGCGAGCCTTACGCACTTCGGCACCGCAACGGGACCCATTCTCTTTGGCGGAGGACACGTCACTTTGGGAACGTGGTGGAGAGTTGGACTTGTGGTCAGCTTCGTCAATATTGCGATCTGGCTGGGAGCGGGGGCTGTCTGGTGGAGGGTCCTCGGCCTGTGGTGAACCGTGGTTCAGCCATATTCAGAACTACAACGGAACGCTAGCCCGCATTTCTCACAAGATTTTGAAGCGACCTGAAGGCAAGTCCCTCTCCCTTTGGGAGAGGGTGCCGCGAAGCGGCGGGTGAGGGTTGACGGAGTGTAGCCCTATCGACCCTCACCCGGCCTTCGGCCACCCTCTCCCAGAGGG
>CAMAWS010000351.1 GCA_945861845.1 Candidatus Sulfopaludibacter sp. SbA3
CAGTCCAAAACGCGATCGAAGCGGCGCGGTAATCAGTCCAGCGCGCGTGGTCGCGCCGATCAGCGTGAATCGGCGCAGATCCAGCCGATGGGTTCGGGCGCTGGGCCCCTGGCCGATGATGATGTCGAGTTTGAAATCCTCCATCGCTGGATAAAGGATCTCTTCGATACTGGGCTGCAGCCGGTGGATCTCATCGATGAAGAGTACGTCGCCGGCTTCCAGGTTCGTCATGATGGCGGTGAGATCGCCCTTGAGCTGGATCAGCGGGCCGGCGGTAGCGCGGAAGCGCGCGCCCATCTCGTTGGCGATGACTGAGGCCAGCGTGGTCTTTCCAAGGCCCGGCGGTCCGTAAAGCAGGATGTGGTCGAGGGGTTCGTTGCGCTTTCGGGCCGCCTGGATCGCCACATCCAGATTGTCTTTGACGTTGTTCTGGCCGATGTATTCGGCGAGAACGCGCGGGCGGAGCGACAGCTCAAAGGGAGCTTCCTCTTCGAGCATTGAGGGGGCGATTATGCGTTCGCTCATGCCATCAGCCCTTCGTCAGAATCTGGAGCGCGCGTTTGAACAGCACATCGAACACGGCGTCGGGATCGCCATCGACGGCCCGGCGCATCGCGCTTTCCGCCAGCGCGCGGTTGTATCCCAGGTTTTCGAGCGCCGACATCACGTCGACCTCGACGCTCGGTTTCTGCGGCGCCTCGGCAAACTCCTGCAACTTGTCCTTCAGTTCCAGGATGATTCTCTCGGCCGTCTTCTTGCCGACACCCGGAATCGCCGTCAGCCGCGCAATGTCCCCGCGCTTTATCGCGGTAATCAACTGTTCCACGGAACCGCCGGAGAGGATCGTAATCGCCAGCTTCGGTCCGATGCCGGAGATCGTCATCAATTTCTCGAAAATCGCCCGCTCGCGGCGCGTTGAAAAACCATACAGCGCGATGATGTCTTCACGAACATGAGTGTGAATATCGATCGAAACGTCGGCTCCGGCATCCGGCAGCGCAGTGAACGTGGTGAGTGGAACAACGACTTCGTATCCAACGCCGTTGACATCGACGATGACGCGCGAAGGATCCTTCTGCATCAGCTTTCCCCGAAGGTGAGCGATCACGCCAGCTCCATCAGATCGATGACATCGATAACGCCGATTACGGCCGCGTCAATCGGCGCATCGGTGTGACCCACCGAAGTCATTGCCGAAAATCCTTCCTGCACCGCGAGCACGCGATCGCCGACGCCGGCATCGACAGCGTCGAGCGCGACAAACGGGTCGCCCACCGGATTGCCTTCCAGATCGAGCTGCTGGACGAGGAGAATCTTCTTACCCTCGTGGCTTTTATCTTTCTGGCTCGCGACGACGTTACCGATCACTCTTGCGATGATCATAGTCTTGATGGCTGCGCCCTGTCGGGCTTGCATTCGCAGCCGCTCATATCTGGACCGATTCGACGCTATCGACAATCCCGACAACTGTGGCTTCGGTCGGCACCTCCTCGCCCTTGAAGGCGAAGCTCGCTTCCTTACCTCGGCAGAAGTAGACGGTCTCGCCGGCGCCGGCGCCGACGGAATCCACGGCCACGACTACAGGACCATTGGGAAGGCGGCGGACCAGGAGGAGTGTCTTTGCGTGGAGAGCGTCGTCTTTTATGGTGCACACGACGCGGCCGACGACTTTGCCGAGGTACATATCAGCCGTTGTCCTGTGAAATCTGGTCGACGATACCCACAATTGCTGCGTCGACAGGCGTGTCCTTGCAACCGTAGGCCATGCGGGCGGAACTTCCCTGCACCAGCAGGACTTCTTCACGAAAGCCTGCGTGAACGGTGTCCACCGCGACAACGTAGCCCTTTTCGTCATTCCCGTCTGGATCAACAAGACGGCAGATCAGCAGCTTTTTGCCTTCAAGTCGTGGATCTTTGCGGGTAGCGACAACAGTTCCGATGATTCGCGCGAGAAGCATAAATAATGCAGGTAATCCGGGGACAGACTCCGAATTCCGAAGTGCAGGAATTCGGAGTCTGTCCCCGGATTACCAATTCCTCTTTTACTTACTGCTCTTGCCAATCGGCAAAACGTCTTCGAGGTTGGAATGCGGTCTCGGAATGACGTGAACGCTGATCAACTCGCCCACGCGCCGGGCGGCGGCAGCGCCGGCATCAGTCGCGGCTTTCACGGCAGCGACGTCGCCACGCACCATGGCAGTCACGTAGCCTGATCCGATCTTCTCCCAACCCACCAGGTTTACCTTCGCGGCTTTGACCATCGCATCAGCAGCCTCGATCATTGCGACCAGTCCGCGGGTTTCAACCATTCCCAGGGCCTCGCCCATTCCGCCATCTCCCTCTCGTGCCATGCAAACGCTCCTTTATTTACCGTCTACTTAGCGCCGGTCCCCCAACGCCTGTTCTTACTTCAAATTCACGACGACTCTTTCGATCAAATCGATAAGCTCACTGCGAGTCAGAGAGATCGTCTCCGATGGTCCGTCGGTTAGAGGACACATCGGGTCCTTCGGTTTCGCATCCGAGCCCTCCAGCCCGTAATACTTCTGGCGCTGGACAAACAGCTTCCCGACGTCTTCGGGTGAGAGCAGCCGCTCCCGCCCCAGGATCTTTGTATAGATCGAAATCTTCGCAAAGTGCTCAACCGTGTCCATCCGGTTGAACGCATCTTCAATATCTGCGCCGTATGTGACAACGCCATGGTTGGCCATCAGCAACGCATCGTAATTCTTGATGAACGGCCGCAACTGATCGGTCAACTCCGGCGTTCCCGGCGTACCGTATTGGGTCAGCGGGATGCATCCGAGCGCAAGCACCACTTCCGAAATCAGCGCCTTGTTCAGCGGGATGCCAGCCGCTGCATAAGCAGTGCCACAGGGAGGATGCGCGTGAACCACCGCATGAATATCGGGACGCATCTCGTATATCAGCAGATGCATCGCTATCTCGCTCGAAGCCTTCCTCTCCCCCCTGATCTTGCCACCCCTGGCATCGATCACAACCATTTCACCGGCCCGTACGAGGCCCTTATTGCACCGCGTTGGCGTGCACATGATGTTTCCATCGGGCAGCCGCACGCTCAGGTTGCCATCGGTCGAGGCGAGATATCCCCGTCCGTACGTCAGGTGACAGAACTTTTCGATCTCGTGGCTTAGTTTGTCTTCGGAAGCCATTGTAAAAAGAACCGCAATTCTACTATGTATTACGCCATTCTCTATGGCAGATCGAGGTCGGCGTACTTCGCGATCATTTTCTTGAGGCCATGGGAGATGAAGCTGATCGTCAGCTTCAGGTCATCCCCGCTGCCTTCGGTACGCAGGATCGTTCCGTATCCGTACTTGGCGTGCTTCACGCGCGTGCCAAGGGCATAAGTCCCGGCGGACTTCCTTTGAGGCGCAGGTTGGACCGGGGCCTGCTTTCGATCACCGCCGCCCAACGCCTGCATCACTGCATCAACCGTGTTGTAGCTCTTTCCCTCGAACTTCACTTCAGGCTTCCGCCGGCGCTCGCCGACCTCTTCTATGAGGTTCTGCGGAATTTCGGCAAGGAACGGCGATGGCTCCGATATCGACTGTTCCTGGTTTCCAAAATACCTCCGGAAGCGGGCAGACGTGAGGTACAGCTTGTTCTCGGCGCGGGTCATGCCGACGTAGAACAGTCGCCGTTCCTCTTCCAGTTCCTGCTGATTGCCCTTCGACCGGCTGTGTGGAAGCAGGTCGTCCTCAAGTCCCATGATGAACACCAGGGGAAACTCCAGGCCTTTCGCCGTGTGCAAAGTCATCAACGATACCGGGACCGCCTCGTCGTACTGGTCCTGGTCCGAAACGAGCGCGGCGTGATCGAGAAAATCGCGCAATCGCTCGCCGCGTTCATGGCTTTCCTCAGCGGCCGTCAAGAGCTCGCGTATGTTCTCAACGCGGGTCTCAGCCTCCTCAGTGCCTTCTTCCTGGAGCATCTCCATGTACTTTGTCTGAACGACGACCTTCTCCAGCAGTTGCGAATTCGAAAGCTCCTCGGCAGCGCTCACGAATTCGGAAATCATCTGATAGATGCCTTCGAGCGCGCGATGCGTTCGCATGGAAAACTTGTTTTCCTGGATCGCGATTTCGATCGCTCCCCAGACGGACGCACCGCGGTCGACGGCCAGTTCCTCGAGCGCATCCGTCGTGGTCTTTCCTATGGCGCGGGTCGGCACGTTAATGATGCGGAGGAGATGAACGGAGTCATTCGGGTTCAGCGCCACGGTCAGGTAGCTGATCAGGTCCTT
>CAMAWS010000352.1 GCA_945861845.1 Candidatus Sulfopaludibacter sp. SbA3
CTGCCGCGTCCGGCTCCCCCGACGATCGTACCCTCGAGTTCCACCCATCGTCCCAGCATCCGGCAGGCATGCGATACCTCGCCTGCCGTGATCAACTCACGGACCCTCGTACTGCTCACGACGGTTCGCCGCAGCCGCACCGGCGGCACTTCGATGACCTGGAGGTTGCCGCATTCCCGCAATGTCTGGATGGTTCCTTGCTGGCGGTATCCGAAATTGAAGTTGCTGCCGACACACACCTCCTGCGCTCCGAGCCCTTCTATCAGGTATTCCCGTATGAATTGCCCTGGCGCAAGGCGCGAGAAGGCTTCATCGAACGGCGCAATGAAGAGAAGGTCAAGTCCGGTTTCCTCGATCAGCCTGACTTTTTGATCGAGCGTGCTGATTAACTTCGGTGAGCGGCCAGGTGCGAGAAATCGAACCGGGTGAGGAGAAAACGTCAGCGCTACCGACCGCATGGCGCTATTCCTGGCCCGGGTGATGACGGTGTCAAGAATTGCCCGGTGCCCCAGATGCAGGCCGTCGAAGTTTCCGATACTGACGATAGACGGCCGCGCAGGAGCCGCTTCAGACAAGGAAGATGCGACTTTCATCAAGGTATGAATGTAGCACACCGGCTGTGCAGCCAGAATCGGCGATAGTCACAGCCGGGCTTACGTATCGAGGCGAACATTAGTGTCCAGAGTGTCCAGACCTTTCAAGGCTCTCGAACTTCCGAACGTTTTCAGTCTACCAGTGGGCGCGTGGGCTTTAGCCCCGTGCCAGGATCAAACAGAAATTTTCTGGAACCTTGCACGGGGCTAAAGCCCCGCGCCCACAGCGTATCTCCGAAATCCAGCACAACCGTTGAGTCAGATGAGTTGTTGCCCTCCTGAGATCAAAGAGGAGGGAACGAGAGCAGGTTATAATCGGCTCATGGCCTCAGATAACGGCAGCACCGGTGGAAAATTCGAGAAGCTTGTCGAGATAATTGCGCGGTTGCGCGGTCCTGGCGGTTGCCCGTGGGACAGGGAGCAGGACTTCAATTCACTGAAGCCCATGCTCGTGGAGGAAACCTACGAGGTCCTCGAGGCTATCGATAATCGGGATTTCGAGGGGCTTTCCGAGGAGCTCGGCGACGTCCTTCTCCATATTGTCTTCAACGCCCATCTCGCCAGGGAGGCTGGCCACTTCGACGTCAATACAGTTCTCGATGGCATCGCCGAAAAGCTCATCCGGCGCCATCCTCACGTGTTCGGCAACGAGCAGGCGGGGACGGCCGAGGAAGTCCTGAAGAACTGGGAAGTGATCAAGGCGCAGGAAAAGGCCGAAAAGCTGAAGAACCGCACTCCCGAGCAGCGATCGCTTCTCGAAGGCATTCCCAGCAAGCTGCCGGCGCTTCACGAAGCGCATAAAATTGCCTCTCGCGCGGCAGGCGTGGGTTTCGACTGGCCCGATGTGGAAGGTATCTTCGAAAAGCTGCAGGAGGAAGTGCTCGAATTGAAGGAAGTCATCGCGGAGGGGAGCGACGAAACCCGCCCGGACTTGAAAACTGCGCGCCTCGAAGACGAACTCGGTGACCTGATGTTCGTCGTAGTCAACATCGCGAGATTCCTCAAGATCGATTCCGAGTCGGCGCTCAAGCGGGCTAACCGCAAGTTCAAAAAGCGCTTTCAATTCATGGAAGCCGAACTGGCAGGGGAGGGCAAAGCGCTCGAAGCCGCAACGCTTCAGGAGATGGAGGCACTCTGGCAAAAAGCCAAATCCGCGAACTGACGGGCATTGACGATTTCCAGAATTGCGTCGAGTTGCAGCGTGAGTGCTTTCACCGCCGGGACATCGACCTTCTTCCCGCACGGTTCTACGTCGTGGTGAACTCCATCGGGGGACTGGTGCTCGGCGCGTTTGATGGTGACCGGCTGGTGGGCTTTCTGACAACGATGCCAGGAAGCCGCGAGGGACGACCCTATTGGTATTCTCAAATGCTGGCTGTCGCGCCCGACCACTGGAAATGCGGCATCGGCTCCCAGCTCAAGCTGGCGCAACGCGACCGGGCCAGGGATCGCGGCATTTCGCGGATCGAGTGGACTTTTGATCCCCTGGAAGCCAGGAACGCGTATTTCAATACACACAAACTTGGGGCCATCGTTCGCCGCTATTACCCGAACCATTACGGGGAGATTCAAGGGACGCTCTCTGAGGGTCTGGAGAGCGACCGCGTTGTCGCGGAGTGGTGGATTGACCAGCCACGGGTCATTCCCGCCACCGGCATTCGCCGGCTCTTTATTCCTGCCGACATTCAGTCGCTGAAACAGCAGAGCCTGCCGTCAGCCAGGGATGTGCAGATGCGTGTTCGGGAACAATTCCTCAAGAACCTGCAGGAAGATTACTTCGTCGCCGGTTTCGAACGGACAGACGAGTGGAGCGCATATTTGTTCGTCCCGGGAGCCTCTCGTGTTTATCAAGGAGATTGAGCTGCGGGAGTTGCGGATGCAGCTTCTTCAGCCGTTTGAAACCAGCTTCGGTGTGACTCGGGAGCGCCGCATCGTGCTCGTCGAAGTCACCGACGGCAAGCATACCGGCTTCGGCGAGGTGACAGCCGGCGAAGGGCCTTTCTACAGCCACGAGACGACGGAAACGGCATGGCACATTCTTAGCGATTTCATCATCCCGAAAGTACTCGGAAGGGAAGCCGGCACGGCGGCCGGCTTTGCGCCGCTCTGGGCGCCCATTCGCGGTCACAACATGGCTAAGGCGGGGCTGGAGTCCGCCCTATGGGACCTCGAAGCGCGGCTGAAGGGCCGGCCACTCTGGAAGCTCCTGGGTGGAACACGTGACCGCATCGAGTGCGGCGTATCCATCGGTATCAAGCCAACGATTGACGACCTGCTAGCCACGATCGACAGGGAAGTCAAGGCGGGCTACCGCCGCATCAAGATCAAAATCAAACCCGGATGGGATCTTAAAGTAATTCAGGAGGTAAGGGAGGCTTTTCCAGAGATTCTATTGATGGGCGATGCGAATTCTGCATACACGCTGGCGGACGTCGATCTGTTCAGGAAGATGGATAAATACAACGTCATGATGTTCGAGCAGCCCCTTCATTATGAGGACATGATCGACCATGCCGAGCTTCAAAAGCAGATCGAAACGCCCATTTGCCTGGATGAATCGATACACTCGGCCGATGATGCCCGGAAAGCGATTCAGATCGGCGCGTGCCGGATTATCAACATCAAGCTCGGCCGTGTTGGCGGGCATAGTGAAGTTCGCGCCGTCCACGACGTATGCATGAAGAATGGCATTCCGGTCTGGTGTGGCGGGATGCTTGAGTCCGGTATAGGCCGGGCACACAATGTGGCGCTCTCAAGCCTCCCGAATTTCACGCTGCCTGGAGATGTTTCGGCAAGCAAACGGTATTGGGCCGAAGACATTGTCAGCCCGCCAGTCGAAGTGTCGCCGGATGGCGAAATCAGCCAGCGGCTGGCGCCCGGTATCGGCTTTGATGTGAAAAAGGACCTGGTCGAGCGCCTGACCATCCGAACCCGGCGATTTTCCCTATGACGATTTTTGAAGCGGACTGGATTTGCCCGGTTACCGCGCCCGCTTTTCGAGATGGCGTGATGGCTGTGGATTCGGGGCGAATTACGGGAGTCGGTTCGACAGTCGATGCCGCGGCTGGATCTGAACGGATACGGTTCCCCGGTTGTGCGATCATTCCTGGCTTCGTCAATGCACATGCACACCTTGAGTTGACCGTGCTTCGCGGCTTTCTCGAAAACCTCTCTTTTTTCCCCTGGCTTCGCGAGCTGGTGCGCGCCAAATCCCTTATGACGCGTGGCGATTTTCTAAATTCTGCGCGGCTTGGTTGCATTGAAGCGATGGCGGCCGGCGTCACCACGGTAGGGGAAGTCATGGACGTGGGAGTTTCGTGGGACGCCATGCTCGAAACGGGACTGCAGGGAATCGCGTACCAGGAGGTTTTCGGTCCGGCGGATTCGATGGTTGAAGAGTCCATGTCGAAACTGCAGGAAAGAGTCCGCCGGTACCGCGCTCAGGAGACGCCGATGCAGCGCATCGGGATTTCACCTCATGCGCCGTACACGGTTTCGCAGAAGCTCTTCGAGGCAGTGCGCGACTATGCAGGCCGTGAAGGTTTGCGGCAAACCGTTCACATTGCGGAATCTGCGGATGAGTGCCGGTTTGTGCGCGACGGCGATGGGCCATTTGCGGAGTTCCACAAAGAGAGGGGAATTGCCGTCACCCCGCTCGGCATGA
>CAMAWS010000353.1 GCA_945861845.1 Candidatus Sulfopaludibacter sp. SbA3
AACTCCGCAAAAGTTCTTTGTTCAGGACACGTTTCCGAAAAGGGAGGTTTATGCGTGTATTAAGAAGTAGGGGAACAAGGATATTCCTTGCTGCGCTGATTGCGGTTGCGGCAGGATTCTTCTCCTTTTCCCTGATAGATACGCCGGAATTGAGGCAACCCACGGGTGTTCCTCAATTGGTATCCGTGCAGGAGTTACCCACATCTGCAGATGCGTGCCAGCCGGGTTACGAGGAAGCATTGCCGCAAGCGGCCAGCCTGCTCGACAGGTTTGGTGAATCGTCGGTATATGCCGGCTCGCAGGCATCCGGCGAGACAGGCATGATAAATCGTCCGCCGATCCGCACCATCGTGGATAATGATCCCATTTACAGTTCCGTGGCGGTGGACGTCCAGTTTGATGAAGTCGTCCTTATGGACAACAACAAATGGTCGCTCCAGATTTTCAACCGGCTGGAAAACACGCCTGCGGGCGTTCGAGCCTCGACACCGAAGCGCGTCATTCAAGGCCCGGAAACGGACATCCAATTTAACAACGGAATCTACATCGATCCGAAGAATGGCGACATCTATTCGGTGGAAACGGACACTGGAGATAAGGTCGTCGTGTTCGGGCGCGAAGCGAATGGAAACGTAAAGCCCGGACGCATCCTGGATACTCCGCATCGCGGGTTCGCCCTGGCGGTGGATGAAGCGAAGCAGGAGCTTTACGTTGGTGTCCAACATCCTCCCGAAGTGGCGGTTTTCCGCAAGGGAGCTTCCGGTGATGAGAAACCGCTGCGCAGCCTGCAGGGGGAGAGCACTCGTTTATCGGACGTTCACGGTATCGCACTCGACACCAAGAACCAGCTCATGTTCGTGACCAATTGGGGCCACGTGAGTGACTCCAGGATTGCCGGCACCGGCAGATTCGAAGACCCGTCGATTTCGGTATACCCGATGGGCGCGGGCGGCGACGTTGCTCCGACGCGCGTTATTCAGGGCTCCAGGACACAATTGAACTGGCCCGCGCAATCGGCGATCGACGTCGAGACGGGCGATATATATGTCGCTAACGACATCGGCCATTCGGTACTCGTCTTCAAGGGAACCGACCAGGGCAATGTCGCGCCGACGCGAATCATTAAAGGTAACCGGACGGGCCTGATGAATCCCTCCGGAGTATTTGTCGACAAGCAGCACAATGAGCTGTGGGTTTCCAGCTTTGGGAACTCTTCCGCTTCAGTGTACCCCCTGAACGCGAACGGAAACGTTGCGCCACTGCGCACCATCCGCAGCGCGCCAGTGGGCAAGGTCTCCTTGAAGTTCGGCAAGGTGGAGGCGCTGGCGTATGACGCCGGGCGAGAACAGGTATGGGTACCTAACTGAGTGACCCATCCGCAGATTGCGGCTTTCGCCCGTGTGGCGAAGGAAAATGAGCCTCCAGTACGAACGATCGAAGGACACAACACAAAGCTGAGCAGGACCATGCACGGTTTTTCGTATGATCCGATCCACGATGAAATCGTTGTCAACAGCCCTATCACGCAAGCGATTCTGACGTTCCGCGGAGGCATCAACGGAGAGGAACCTCCTATCCGCGTAATCCAGGGCCCGAAGACCGCCATATTAGGAGCCGCTACCGGCGCTCTCAATACGGTGACGGCGGATCCCGACTTTAATGAAATCTTCCTGCCGGTCGGCACTGGCCTCCGAAACGCCGGCACCGGTGGCGTGGAAGGTGTCTATGTCTTCAACCGTCTGGATAACGGTGACGTCGCGCCCAAGCGAATTCTGACCGGTCCGGACACTCAGATCGATTCACCCACTCCGCAGGCGGCTGTAGACCCGAGCCGCAAGCTCCTGGTTGTGAAGAGCGGCGGCGCCCTGTTGATTTTTAATCGCGAGGCAAACGGAAACACCAAGCCTTTGCGCGTGATTAAGGGACCCAAAACCGGTGGGTTCGGAGGCGGCCAGATCGCGGTCTATCCCGAGAAAGGTTACATCCTGACAAATTCAAGGGATGACTGGGCGGTTTGGCATATCGACGACAACGGGGACATTGCGCCCCGCTGGAAAATCCCGACTCGAGGCCTGGGAAGACAGAATGCTGGTATTGCCATCATTCCGAAGTACAAAGAGATCATGATCGCCAGTTCCAACGCGAACAAGGTGGTCACGTTCTACTTCCCCGAAATGTTCGAATAAAGCCTGATTGTTGTGTTTGGGTGAATCCGCATTGGAGGTTTGAAATTCCAACCTCCAATGCGGATTCGTCCAAGAGAAGACCTGCCATGCTCTCCCCTGAATCGGGGGCTGTTTCTTTCTTAAACCATTCGCCCGGCTTGGATCTCATCGCACTCCTCACGGTTACCCGCCAACCAAACGGCATGCTTTTCTGCGCACAGTTGTGCCAGAACAAGGCCCGCACACCAAACATGAGCGGCTGCGAATGTGAGCCCGGCGCGAAGCGTGAGCGCGATAGCGCGGAACCTAATCGAAAGGGCGCGGCCATAGGCCGTCGCGCGTCTCGTGGATGAACCTCGCTGAAGCCCACTACATCACGACATCGTCTGGATGCGGACAAGAAACTCGCCGCGGACAAAGCAGTCGAAACCATCGAGAACCTCCTGTCCAAATCGATCCAATCTCCAAGGTGGAAGCCTTAGCCGCCGCCCGCTTCATGTCGGATCACGCCATCTGTTTGGCCGATGCGTTTGCCGCGGCTCTTGCAGAATCCCATAACACGGAAGTCGTTACCGGCGACCCGGAATTCAAATCCATCGAACAGAAGCTGACTGTCTGATGGCTGCCATCCAAAGCCTGATGAAGGCGCGGAGGAGGAAGGCCAGTACAGCCAGTCACGCATGGTATAGTGACGCCATGTTGTCCGAACGCAAGGAACGGCTTAGCCCGGAAGAGTATCTGGCGCTTGAGCGAAGGGCGGAGAATCGCAGCGAGTACCTCGATGGCGACATGGTTGCCATGAGCGGCGGGAGCCGGGAGCACAATCTGATTGCCCTGAACCTGGGTGCGGAGCTTCGTTCCAGGTTGAAAGGGCGCCCCTGCGAGGTTTTTGCGGGCGACATGCGGGTCAAGGTCTCCGGGACAGGTTTGTATACCTATCCCGATGTTGTCATTGTTTGCGGGGAACCGAAATTCGAAGACGCCAACGTTGACACGCTGATCAATCCAACCGTCGTTGCCGAGGTCCTTTCGGAGTCGACCGCATCCTACGATCGTGGCGGTAAGTTCGCTCACTACCGGAAGATCCCATCTCTCGTGGACTACTTGCTGATCGCCCAGCACGAACCCAGGATCGAGCGATATGTGCGGCAGCCGGAAGGACCATGGGCCCGCTCAGAAGTCCGCAGCCTTGACGGCACTCTCGATCTGCCGTCCATTCAATGTTCCGTCCCGATGGCCGAGATTTACGAACGGGTATTTCCGCAGTAGTCCCGGAACACACCGTGCTCCTCCATCAGTGACCGGCGGGATGTCGAACTCACGCGAATTGTCGGACCCACTCGTCCGATCCCCATGGGCATGAGCACTCCGATCGCGCCCATCCGGCATCTTCACGAACTGTTGCGAACGAAGCAGGTCTCCCAGGTAGAACTCACGAAAATGTATTTGGACAGGTTGCACAAGTACGCCGTGGCCGTCTTTCACTCTTACTTCGTCAGCAGCGTTTCCCAGTTCACGACCACATCTAAGTACGCGCTCGCCGCCGCACCGGAGAACGGAACCAGGACGAGAAGCCGTTTCCCGTCCGGGGACAATTGCCAGCGGTGGCTGTCGTTGCTGTAGCCCACCGGTACCTGCGCGGAAAACAGCTCTCTCGGCGTGCTGGCGGTGAAGGACGCGCCATTCGCACGAACGTCCACCACCATCATCTTCTGGCCGGAGAAGAATAACAATTCGCGGCCATCCCGGCTCCATTGGGGTTCGACGCCGCCCACTTGAGAGATCACCCATTTCCCCTTCCTGGCATCCGGAAACGGCTGCACGTAGATCTCATACCGCCCCGATTCGTCGGACGTGTAAGCAACGAACTTCCCATCCGGTGAGAATTGCCCCTGCTTAATCAGCGAGGCTCCGTGCGTGTATTGGAAAGGCTTGGCGTCCGGCTGGTCGATCGGCAGGACCCACAGATCCCGGAATGTCTTGCCCTGGTCGAAGCCGTACAACAAGTACTTCCCGTCGCGCGACCAATCGTTCGGCCAATGGAGCCCCGGTTCGTCCAGCAACAGGGATTCGGGCCGCGTATT
>CAMAWS010000354.1 GCA_945861845.1 Candidatus Sulfopaludibacter sp. SbA3
TTTCGGATGGTCGGGTACCGCTCCGGAGGAAACAACGTGCTGGGAGACGTTCGGAGTTTCACGACGACATCGGAAACCCCGGGCAGCCTGAGCATTACGTCCAGTGAGGCCACTGAAGTTACTTCCACTTCCGTCGTCCTCAGGGGCGCCGTCAGTGGAGGCACCACTGTAACCATCGTCGTTTGGTTCGAGTGGGCAGCCAATACCACCTCATCGAATACAACCGAAGCTCAAAGGCTCGCCGGTCAAACCAGTTTCTCGCAGGGCCTCAGAAACCTGCAGCCGCGCACGACCTACTATTTCCGCGCTGTTGCCAGCGCCGGGGCAACCATCATCCGTGGTCCGATAATCACGTTCACAACCATGTCGGATGCGCCCGCAGCGCTTTCCGTCACGACAAATGAGGCAAGTGCCGTGTCCTCATCCTCAGCGGAACTGAGAGGGCTTGTTAATCCGGGAGGCGCGGAGGCTACAGCCTGGTTTGAATGGGGACCAACGACAACACTCACGAATCAGACCACCGCGCAAAGCGCAGGCGGCGGGACAGCTGGTTACAACTATGCCTATCCGCTGACGAACCTCCAGCCGAATACGACTTACTATTTCCGCGCAGCGGGACAGAATTCAGGAGGCCCTGTCGTTCGCGGCGACGTTCGAAGTTTCACAACGCCGCGTGTGGTTTCAACCGAGCCCGGAACGATTACGGACGTCGAACGGGGCGTCATCCGATCCGGATACGTGATCATCACGCCTGACGGGAGTTCCGGAGCGCCAACTCCAACCGTTACGTTTGGAACCGTCAGCCGTGGTTCGGTTCAGACGCAGGCGGGAGTTGTGCCGGAATCCATGACGACGGCTGCGTCCATGTTTGTCGAAATCATCCCCAGCATCAGCCGCAATATCGGTGTCGCCCTGGCAAATCCGGGCGCAGGCGCAAATGTAGTCACGCTGAGACTGCGCGACGAGAATGGGTTTACCGTTGGAACCCCCGTCAATGTTTCCCTGGAACCACGCCAGCAGGTCGCCAAGTTCGTGGATGAGTTGTTTGGGGCAGCCACTATTGGCTCAGGGTTCCGCGGCAGCCTTTACATGCAAAGCGCCACGCCGTTTGCCGCCCTGGCGTTGCGTTTTTCGAGATCGCTCTTCAGTACCCTTGCAGTTGCTGTCACGGCGCCAGTTCCTGGTGTTCCATCACGGACTTTGACGGCCGGATCCACGCCCAATAGCCCTCAGGCCGGTACCGCAGGCGGATCGACCGCTCTGATCATTCCCCAATTTGTAATTGGCGCGGGCTGGGCCAGTCAGATTGCGCTTGTCAACGATACGAGCGCCACTGTCGTGGGCCGCGTGGATATATTCGACACGTCCGGAAATCCGTTGGCCGTGAATTTGAACGGGGAAACCCGAAGCACGTTTACATACTCGATACCGGTTGGCGGCACGTTCGTGCTGGGACCGCGCGACGAGAATGGCCAGTCGCCCCTGTAGCGGGCTTTGCACAAAAAAGCCGCGGAGCGGCGAAACATGTTAGCCACGGGCGTCAGCCCGTGGGTTCAAACAAGCACATTCCGTATAGCCCCAGCGGGGCGGCACAGCATGCAGGTATCGTGTTATGTCGCACCTACAGTGCTGAGGCTCGATCGTTCCGTTAACCACGGGCTCACGCCCGTGGCTACGTTCTTTCGCCGCTCCGCGGCTAATTCTGATTTTTTGTGCAAAGCTCCTGTAGCGGGAACGGCAGGGTAAATCAATTATTGGGCGAAAGTATCGATAAGCGGTTATCGCTTCCCTCTGTTCAGAGAAAAGAAAATCCCCTTAAGGTAGGCATCGAGTTCGGCTTTCTCGACGTTTTTGCGGATAACGGTTGAGAGTTCCGTCGCCGGGTCGTCGATCAGCCGCACGATTTCCTGGATCTGTGTTTCGACCCGTTTCAGCTCGGCGTTGACGGATTCCGTGTCCATGCTTCCTCCGCCGGAAGATTCGCTGTCCGGTGCGGAACTGGATTTCGAGATCTCGGCCGAAAAGCGAGCGCGTTCGGTGTCGAGTTGTGAACTTGCGTTCTGGAGTTCCTGGGCGAGACGGGTCTTTTGATCGATCATTTCCTGCAATTTCTGGTCATATTGCCGCCGTAACTGGTCGACGAGATCGTTGCTGACCTTGTCGCTCCTTTCGGAGAGTTCCTTTACGGCCTTACGTAGTTGGTCCACTTCCGAAGTCAACCGCCGCCGCTCCCCGTCCCACTCCATTTGTGCTTTTTGAAACGCCTGCTCGAGGACAGCCTTGACTCGATCGACTTCCTGCATCCTCGCTTCGTTATCGACTGTCTGGGCGGAGGCTGTGAGACTCTGCACTTTTGCGCTACATTCCATGAAGGCCCGTTGCAGTTGTGCTGCGTGATCGGTCAATCCTTTCCGTTCCTTCTCCCATTCCTTTGATGCGCTCTGCAGCGTCTGGACCTGGTTTTCCAGGTGCTTGTTCCTGTCGTCTTCGAGCGCCAGTGCGCTGCGCATAGCGGGGTTTGCTCCGACGACCCGGCGCAGTTTCACCATTTCGCCCGTGAGCCGCATCTTTTCCTGGTGCCACTCGGCGTTAGCCCTGGCAAGGGCTGCTTCAACCTCGGCCTTGTCGTTTTCGATTACCTTGATCCTGGCTTCGAATTCCTGGATGACTGGCATCGTGGATCGCAATGGATTGCTGGAGCGGGTGATGGCTTCGGCGACGGCGCTTTGCAGGCGGGAAATTTCCGCCTTGAAACGATCGCGTTCACTCTCGAATTCCTTGGCGGCCTTCTTCACGCGTTCATCGGCTGCGGCCTGCATCTTTGCGACCTCAAGTGGATCGATCCCTGCAGGTCTCTCGGCGGTTCCGCTGCGGCGGCGGGTAGACCCTTTCGCGTCCGCAAGCTCATTCTCGAGACGGTCGACCTCGGCATTCAAGCGGCGCCGTTCCGTTCTCCAGCGCTCAGAGGAAGTTTCGAGCTCGTCATCGACAAGCTTTTTCTCGCGCCTGACGTCTCTCAGCTTGGAATCGAACTCTGCTTTCACTTCGTCGTAGATCTGTTTCCGCAGGGTCTCCTTGTCCATGGCAGGGATTATACCAAGGCGTCAGTATGGACTTGGAAACGCAGTGGCCACATAATGCCTGAGCTTTGGAAACATCCCTCGAAATTCATAACCCTGCGACGGGAGAGCTGGCCGGCCGCGTAGATTGCGCCACGCACTTTCAAATTGCGGAGTCTGTTGCGCGCGCGCGCCGCGCGCAGCGGGGCTGGCGCGATTGTTCCTTTGCCGAACGCGCTGCCATCATTAGCCGGTTCCACGATCTCATCCTCGACCGCGAAGTCGATGTACTGGATACCATTCAGCAGGAGACCGGCAAGACGCGCCGCGATGCCCTGGCCGAACTGGTGACGGTGGCGGGGACTGCGCGCTATTACCTCAATCACGGTGCGCGGCACCTGGCCGGCAGTAAGCGGCATGGTGCGGTTCCGGGGATTACCAGGGCAGAGGTCATCTACAAGCCGCACGGGGTTGTCGGCATGATTACTCCCTGGAACTATCCGTTTCTTCTTGGTATAGCCGACGCGCTGCCGGCGCTGCTTGCTGGCAATGCCGTTGTCATCAAGCCCTCCGAGCTTACGCCGCTTTCCGCGGTGCTAGCGCGAAACCTTCTCGTGGAAAGCGGCCTGGATCCGGACCTGGCAGTTGTCGTGAACGGGTACGGCGATGCGGGATCAGAGTTGATCAAGTACGTGGACTTCATCGGTTTCACCGGCGGCATCGAGACGGGACGCAAAGTCGCCGTTGCCGCATCGGAAAGATTGATTCCGTATTCACTGGAGCTTGGCGGAAAGAATCCGATGATCGTCCTGGAAGGCGCGTCCGTTGACCAGGCTGCCAGCGGCCTTATCGCCGGGGCATTCGGCAACAGCGGTCAGACATGCATCTCGATCGAGCGGGTGTTTGTACAACAGGGCATTTTCGAGGAATTCGCGCGCGCTGTCGTGCAAAAGACGGCCGCTCTCAAAATCGGGTTTTCCCGGTCATTGGACCTGGATGTGGGCAGCCTGATCAGCCGCGGGCACACAGAGAAGATCTCCCTTCATGTCGATCGAGCCGTGACAAGCGGAGCGAAGCTGCTTACGGGAGGAAAACGGCGGCTCGACCTGGGTGAGACGTTTATTGAGCCGGCAGTCCTGACCGGAGTAAACCAATCGATGCCGGTCTTCAGCCAGGAGACTTTCGGTC
>CAMAWS010000355.1 GCA_945861845.1 Candidatus Sulfopaludibacter sp. SbA3
CGCAAAGGCGCCAGCTAAAAAACCGGCGAAGAAACCAGCGAAGCCTGCAAAACCCGCCAAGAAAAAGAAACCGGCGAAGAAACCAGCAAAGCCAGCAAAGAAGCCGGCCCCAAAGCCGACTAAGAAGCCGTCAAAGAAACCAGCGAAAACGGTAAAGAAGACAACAACAAAGACCACCAGGAAGACGATAAAGAAGGCAGCGAAGGCCAAGCCCAAGAAAGCCAAAGCAGTGAAGAAGGGCAAGGCCCCGAAGAAACGCCGATAGCCCACTGGACTATATAAAGCCCGCATTTGTAGACCGCGCCTGCAGCCAAGCCGTTGCAAACTGCAGGCGCGGACTATAGACAACCGCGCACAATCCGCAACGCCCTGAAGGACCACTTCTGGCCTTCCCCCATCTGAGTATTACCCCACATTTACAAGTCGAGCCGCAAAAGGGGTATTCGTATGAAAACCGCGAAGCTGAAATCACCGCCTGTAGTGCTGGGACAACCCGTATGGTGCCACCGATGTTGTATCCGGATTGCGCCCTATGATGTGCGAAAGGTGTTTCGAGGAAAGGACTATCACCGCGACTGTTTTGTGAAGCTGACACTGGGGACTGCGAAGGCATCGAAGAACTGACCAGCAGGTTCGGCTCGATTGCGCCGCGTATTGTCACGAACCGTCGTGACGACACGCGGCGGCAAGCCGAATCCGCAGAACCGGACCAGCCCGGCCACCGCCAGCTCCACAACTCACCTGGCCGCCGGCGCCAAACTGCGCACCCGATAGCAGATATACTGTATTTGGCGCTTAACCATGATCACTGCGACGTTATTCACCTTTCTTTTTCTGCAAACGATTGCGCAGGAGCAGGCAGTCCCTCAGTTGTTGATTGCCACGCCGCCTGCCGCACAGGCGCAGGCAGCCGGCACAGGCATCGTCATTCTTGATGCGGTCATCACGCGTGAAGGACGGCTCATGGATGTCCGGGTCCTGCAGGGTACATCGGCTTTCATCGAGCCATCGCTCCGGGTTGTCCGGCAGTGGGAATTCGGACCGCCGGAAACTGTTGGAACTCTCAGCCGGCAGGTGCGGATCAGCATCACATTTCTTTATCGTGAACGCCCAATTCTGCCCCAACCCACGTACGAGTTCAGTATCGGAACCGCTCCCGCACAGGGCGACCATCCTCCGTTGCCCATCACGATTGTTGATCCCGGCTATCCGGCCAGCTCGATAGGCCGTGGTGCGGTCATCGTTCAGGGGCGCATCAGCGCCGCAGGAAGCGTAGAGGGCGTTACCGTTGTTCGCCCGGAGCCTTCGCTCACGGACGCAACCGTATCCGCCGTTCAACGATGGAAGTTTTCACCGGCTATGCGGGATGGTATGTCGGCCTCGGGGTCTGCGATTGCAGTCGTGATTTTCCAGCCACCCGCGTTCTCGAACGCGAGATAAGATGAAGATCGTCACCTACAACATCCACAAAGCGCGCGGCATGGACGGCCGCGTCAATATCAATCGCATAGCCGAAGTTCTCGGCGGCGTAGACGCCGATATCGTCGCTCTTCAGGAAGTCTTCTCGAAATATACGGGAAAGCCCGGAAAGGCGGGACAGGTTGAGACGCTGGCGTCCATTCTCGATATGAACATCGCCTTCGGATGCACCCGCCATCACCTCGGCCAGCCGTACGGAAATGCGATCCTCACGCGGTGGCCAATCCTGGAATGGCGCGACATGGAATTGTCGTGGCTGCATCGGGAGCGAAGAGGGTGTATTCGGGCGGATATCAAGGCGCCGGGCGGCACGTTGCACGTCTACAACATTCACATGGGAACCAGCTACTGGGAGAGGCGCCACCAGGTTCGGAACTTTCTTGCATCCAGGCAAATCCATGAAGAACTGGAAGGCCCGCGCGTGCTTGTCGGCGACTTCAACGAATGGATACGCGGATTGACTACGCGGATGCTATCGGAAAAGTTTGAAAGCCTGAACATGCGGCTTCACGTCAAGAAACGGCGCAGCTATCCGGGCCTCATGCCCATGTTGCACCTCGACCATATTTACTTCGAGAGGCCGCTTCACATTGAAAAAGCCGAACTGGTCCGCACGCGGCTGTCTTCAATTGCTTCCGATCACCTGCCGCTCGCGGCCACATTTGCCTGGCAGAAGGAAGACGAGAAGCACCCAATGACACGGGCAGTCACGGCCTCAATGGCTCCCGGCTCAAAGCATCCTCCACGGCCTTGATCATATTCCCCGACAGGGGCTCGACCGGTGAGTCGAAGCGGCCGATCACCTTGCCGTCGCGGCCGACAAGAAACTTCTCGAAGTTCCACTGCACATTCCCCCTGAACCGGGTATCGGTGGCCGTCGTGAGGTACTTGTAGAGCGGATGCTGGGCGCTGCCAACCACGGTGATTTTCGAGAACATGTCGAACTTCACCCCGTAGTTCTGCTGGCAGAACTGCGCGATCTGCGAATTGCTGCCCGGCTCCTGGGCACCGAAATCATTGGATGGGAAACCGAGGATACGCAGTCCCTTCGCCGCATACCTGTTATGTAGTTCCTGTAATCCGGCGTATTGCGGTGTGTATCCACACTCGCTTGCCACGTTCACCATCAGGACAACTTTCCCCTGGTATCCGGAAAGCGGGACAGGTTTTCCGTCAATGCTGTTCATGCTGAAATTGAGCGCTGCCGGAACACCCGAAGCGCCCTGAGCCAGCGCAAACATTACAAGGAACAATTGAGTCATAGCGCGATCCTCCGTTGAACGGAATGATTATAGCTTCGTCAGTCAAATCGCGCTGCGTGAGCGTGATCTCGCTCGCCTTGTTAGTAGTCCCATTCCCTGTAAATGTTTGTCACATACAGGAATTTCAGTGGGCCGTGTATCGCTGCCGCAAGATGCCATTACGTGGAGTTTCCCGAGGCGAAACGGCGGAATCAAGACAAAGAACTGCCGAGGATCAGCGGATTCGAACTCGAAGTCCGGCACACTCGGACAGGCGCACCTTCCGATGACTGTAAGAACAGTCGCTGTGATACTAGGCATCGAGGACTTTCGGCCTCCAATAGTCGTATGGTATGACACAAGCATTGAGATTCATTGCGCCACCAGCTGTTTTGGAGCCCGAGATGGACAATACTGATCAAAAAACGAGATCGCGAATAATGACTGCAATCCGATCACGAGGTAATCGGTCCACCGAGTTGAGACTTCGTGGCGCACTTGTCGCTTCAGGAATCAGAGGATGGCGCATGCACGCGAGAGACTTAATAGGCCGTCCAGACTTTGTCTTTGATAAGCATCGATTAGTCGTTTTTGTCGATGGATGTTATTGGCATGGATGTCCCGAGTGTGGAAGACCGCCTCATTCGAATCTGGAGTATTGGACACCCAAGCTTGATGGCAATCGTCGACGTGATAAGGCGGCCACAAGCGAACTAAAGGCGGCTCAGTGGGGGGTTCTCAGAGTGTGGGAACATGAATTGGAAGTCCCAGCGAATGTCGTAAAGAAAATCACGGAGCTTTTGGGCCGAAGAGCGCATTCGCGTCAACGTCGTTCGACCTGACCTGAAGCGCCCGATCTTGCAGCGAGAGCAAGTCGAAGTCTAGGTGGTTAGTAACAAAGTGAACGGTCCAGCTCTCTGGCGGCACCTGCCCGGTAACTCCCAAAACACACCTTCGTGGAATTTCGGATGCGAGACTGCGCAAGTAATCATAGTGGAAGAGTTGTCCTATCGCGTATCTCAACCGTGGAATATAGTTGCGGGAAGTCACGCTTTTCACTTCAACGATAAATTCCTTAGCGCGAAACTGCACCAACAAATCGACCGTAAAAGGATCACTCAGTACCGTTGCGCCGCGCGATGTGCATTGCGTAGCAATTAGGTTGACCATGGCGTCATGCAAGCGATGCGCACTATTCGCGAGCTCGGCACTGTACACGGATTCGATCGTCTCAGTATTCGCGCCGGCCGTCGCAGGTACAATCGGCTCAAACTGGCTCAATTGTATCTCTCGCGCCGCTGCTGACTCAGTCTCATTAGTTTCAGTTTCTTCTCGGCTAGCAGCGTCGTGAGCGCCTGGTTCTTGAGCCAACAGAGTCAATGGAACTGAAAGATCTACAGTTCCAAAGTACGCGTACCATTAGCAATCGCAACCCCGGTGTTGATTGAAGGGCCAACCTCCGCGTAAACGCGCCCACTCTGAATCAGCGGCGACGCCGGAATCG
>CAMAWS010000356.1 GCA_945861845.1 Candidatus Sulfopaludibacter sp. SbA3
GAAGGTGATCTCAGTGATGGTGACGACCTGATCGACCTGAATCGATGGGCCGTTGGACTTCATGCTCTTCTGCAGTTTTTCCTGATTCACCTGCCCGTCATCGGAGAGTTCCAATCCATCGTTGCCAAAAGGCAGCACGATTCGAGCCGACGCCTGCTCGGCCAGCACGGTCCGAAGAATTTCGAACCTGGCGTCGCGGCTGATCTGGCCGAAAGCCGGCATAGCCAGAGCGGCTAACAAAACGGCAATCGCACTACGGTGAATCATGATGAACATCTTCCTGATGGCTGCGCCCTGTCGGGCTTGCATTCGCAGCCGCTCATGAGTTTATCATCGGTGGAGTTTCAGTTTTCAACGCTAACCATATTCGCGAACAGCCTGTATGCGCCCTTCACACCAAGAGGCAATTGACGGAAAAGAGAAAGGCCCGCATACACATAAGTTCCCTTGCCGTATTTCGTAACGATGAGGCCGCCCTGCCTGCCTGGCTCGCCCGGGTCACTGGTCTCGAGAAGGGGAACGTACCTGGGGTCCCAGGTTCGCATGAAAAATGTGCCCCGCTCGTCGAGCCAGCCGTCGAAATCCTGCGAAGTAATCTTGTTCGGCACATTCAGGAGCGAATTCGACGGGTCGAGAATCTTCACAGGCGCATCCTCTCCCGTCACGCGCTCAACGTTGTTCACGTTCACGGGCGGCAGGGTAAACGGATATGGCCCAATCTGAAGATTCCCGACCTCGTTGCCCCTGTTGTATTGAGAGATCAGCGTGCCCCCGTTCGATACGTAATCCAGCAACCTCTTGTTGTAGGCCCGCAAGTCGTCGCGCACCGCGTAGGCGCGGACTCCAAGGACGATGGCCTGGAAATTCGAAAGATCGGCCGTGGCAAGATCCTTGGCGGTAAGAAGCGTTACGCTGATACCCAATTGCCGAAGTGCATCGGGTATCGCATCGCCCGTCCCATCGACATATCCAACCGATGAAGCTCTCGTTACCAGGTCGATCACCTGCACCTTCGACTGCCCGGACGAATACACGTGTCTCGTTTCGATATGCGGATACGCGACGGCGGTATAACCGTTCTTGAATTCCTGGCTGCCGGATTTGGCGACTGCCTGGATCGTAAAGTCTCCGGCAGCCTGCGGCACCGAAACGGTAAACTGCAAGGATGCCTTTTCTCCCGCCTGCGTGAAGCTGACCATCTGCGTTGGTGGCGCAACTGTCCATCCATTCGGAACCACAAGAGTGACTTCCGCCGTTACCGGGGAGGCATTCTGATTCTCAACGCTGACGGTAAACTCCTTCTTTCGATTTCCGCCCAGAGGAACAATGGCGATTCCCGGACCAACGTTGACCGAAATGGCAGGAACTACCTTCACCGAAGTTCGCTGCTCGCCGAACATTCGATCGACTCGCCTGAATTCGGCGGGCCGGGTCATCGCAATCGCCGTCCCCTGGTACTGAACTTCGGCGGTCGTGCGCAGCAAAGGCTCATCCGATGGAAGGGCGTTATTCGCAACGACCGGCCAGACGAAGCGATCGCCGCGGCGCGGCTGCTGCAGCCAGTACGGCTGGGTAAATTCTGCAGCCGCGGCAACCTTCACCTTGTATTTCTGGTCCAGCCGCTGGCCCGGCTGAAGCGACCCGGTCGAACCCTGGTAACTGGCATCCCAACCCGCGGGAAGATCCGTTTGAGCGCGAACTGTCGTGAAGTCCAATGGGCCACCGTTGATCACGCTGACGGTAAGATCAAATTCCTGTCCGGGAATGACCGTGTCGTCGGACGCCGTGACGTCGAGGACCAGCCCGGCTGCCAGGCGAAGCGCTTCCTGAAAATCCTCTTCCTTTTGTTGAAGCAGGAAATCAACCTGCTCATTTGCAGACCGCGCCTCGATGCCCTGCAACTGCTTCAGGGCTGCGGCAAGGTCAGCAACAATGTTGTCGGGATGCTGCAGGTTGACGGCTTTGCGGATCGCTTCCACCCGTTGCTGGAGGCTTCCAAGGTCAGATGCGATGCTCGGATCAAGCCGGGCAAGGTCGGGCAGTTTGTAGATGACACCGGAATACAGCGTTGCATTGTCCGCTACGTCCACAGCCTTTTGAACCAGCTGGAGGCGCGTAACCCTGGGACCACGGTCCTGGGGCGAGCCCTGGGCCTGGGATCGGTGGAGACTGCGCCCTTCGGCCGCGATCTCATTAAAAGAACGCCCCAGGGCTGGATCGAACTCGCCGACGTTGATCTCAACTCCCACCTGCTGGTCATTCCCCATCGAGTTGAGGTAGAGCTTCTTCGCCTGCCAGGGTTTTCCGTATTCCGGAAAGCGGCTGGGATCGGCCGCAACCTTGAAGGCCTCCTGGGTAATCATGCCCGCGACCTGGTGATGCCCATGGCCGTCGCGGGGCGTGCCCGTGAAACGGGAGATGATGATTTCGGGCCGAAATTGTCGAATCACCCGGACAAAGTCTCCGAGCACCTGGTCGTGTCCCCACTTTGCCAAGGTGTCGTCGGCGCCCTTGGAGTAACCGAACTCGTAATTCGGCGAGAAGAATTGCCGCGCATGATCCAGCCGGCGGGCTCCGTACAACTCCTCGGTTCGAATCACGCCAAGGGTTTCGAACAACTCGGGCCCCACAAGGTTCACACCGCCCTCGCCACGAGTCGCCGACAGGTACGCCGTACGCAGACCTTGTCCGCGCGCCAGCCATGCGAGCAGCGAACTGTTCTCGTCGTCGGGATGAGCGCCGGTATGAAGAACGCTTGCAACCACATCAAGACGGTTTAGCGCCTGCGCGAGGCCCATGGCTCCGCGATCTTCAGGAACGGTACCTTGTCCTTGCGCCATCAGCAGGGAGACGGCACTTAACAGCAGAAGCACTTTGAGTTTCATAATGAGGTTTATTCCGCTTAAAAAGTTTCCTGATTGTACAAGGATATCGCCGCACAAGACCATGGCAAAGCCTCGTGCGATACTTGTGGAACGACACTTGCTCGTACTTAATTACAATTCGAATGGCGAAGAATTGAGTAACATTTGAGTAGCAGAGGACAAATGCCTGAAAATCCCAACATGGATGATAATTCCGAGGTAGCGCGGGGCAGCCTTTTGGACGCCTGGTCAAGTCACGGCTGGACCGATGGGATTCAGCTGCAGACGCTCGATGACATGGATGAACTTGTCGTTCACACGCAAAACAGCATTTACGAATTTACCGTGATTTCTCCCTTCGCCGGGGAAGTTCTTGTCCGCGGCGGCAATTTTTTCCCGAACTTGACACAAGCGCGGCTAGCCGGCAGTTCACTCGGGGGAAGTTTCCTGAAGCTGTTAGGAATCTATGTTGGTTTCAAAATGGAAATCAACGACGGCGAGCGCACGATTATTACAAGCCTCGTCGAGACCATCACGCTTAAGGGCGCTGTTAGAGGAATTAAAGGAATAGACCAGATTTGAGTTTGTGCAGTGGAAGATCGGGCCGAAAAGTAGACGTCCGGGGCCTTAGCTTCCTTTCCTCCCCACCCCCTGTGAGAACGATTACGAAAGCAAGACCCCGGACCTGATCCTCTATTGGCACGAGAGTGGCCAAACCCGCCAACATTAGAATCAACACGTTGCGTCGGAGAATTCCTGGACAAATTCGAGATTTGGAATTCTAAATTTCGGATTCTGGATTTTGCAGCTTTCTCGGACAAGAGGAATTTGCCAGCTTGGCTATCGGTACGGTCACAACCAGTTTCGTTTCCGGAAATAGAGCAACATTCCACCGGCAAGCAATGCCATGCCGAGCAGGATCGCGAAATATCCGTAGCGCCAATGCAACTCGGGCATGTTGTCGAAGTTCATTCCGTAGATTCCAGTGATCACGGTGAGGGGCAACATGATCGTCGCAAGAAGGGTGAGCACCCGCATGGTGTCGTTCAGTTTGTTTGAGACTGTCGAAAGGTAGGCCTGCAGGATGATGTTTATGGTCTCGCGAAGATTGTCCGCAGTTTCAACGATCCGGAACACATGGTCGTAGACGTCTTTGAAGTAAACCTGCGCTCGTTCGTTTACGAACGGGAACGCTCCGCGGCTGATGGCTGCAAAAACTTCTCTCTCCTGTATAGCAACGCGCTTCACGTGTCCCACATGGCGGCGTAGATCCAGAATGCTGTTCAACAGTTCGGGCCGTGGATC
Organism: Candidatus Sulfopaludibacter sp. SbA3; assembly: GCA_945861845.1. Classification (GTDB taxonomy): domain Bacteria; phylum Acidobacteriota; class Terriglobia; order 20CM-2-55-15; family 20CM-2-55-15; genus CAMBFR01. The sequence continues at coordinate 4,170 of CAMAWS010000356.1, forward strand.
GGCGAAAATGGCGGTCTCCAGTTCCTCTATCTTGT
>CAMAWS010000357.1 GCA_945861845.1 Candidatus Sulfopaludibacter sp. SbA3
AGATCGCGGTACTGCTGCCACAGTTCAAGGCACTGGTGGACGAGGGTGCCGAAGTGGAGGTTCCCATCGCGCTCCAGACCGACCAACTGCTGGATGTAACGCCAGTCCACCGCCTTCCGGCAATTCCGAAAGAGCGACCACATGCTGTAGGTCGAGGTCATGAGCTGGGCGCTCATTGGGCACCGCCGGCGACAAAGTAGCAGGGCCCAATGCCGGCCGCGTCGAGCGCTTCGCGGATCTGCCGTTTTCGGACGTGGATAATCTGGCGTGAGCAGCCCAGCACCTCAGCGGTTTCGACCGTGGAGTACCAAAACAGCGTCAGCGCAGTCTCTTGAACGGCACTGGGCAGCGGGGCCAGCGCGCGCTCGAGGTCAACTCTGAAGCGCCCGCGTGCCGCCGAACTCGGAGCGGAATCTGCGACCGGGATGGCCTGCTCCCTCCGGCTGGGCGCCAGGCGGTACCGCAGAATGGAGGTCAGTTCCTTGTCCATGACGCGCGATGCGAAGGTGCGGACCGAAGCTCGCTGGCTATCGAACTTCGGCCAGCGAGTGATGAACGTCAGGACGAGTCGGCTTTCTACGTCTTCTCGCTCATCGACGGCAAGCCCGCAACGGCGAACGAACGCATTGGCCTTCCGCCCCGCCAGGTTCTGGACAACGGGTAGCGCCTGGTCGAGAGTGATGTCAGCCACGGCGGCCTCCTTGCGGAATGCCCGTCCTGGCCCCCGCCAGTTCGATCTCAATGGCGAAGGGAAGTCCGTGCTTCACGTCAATAGCGAGAACCATGCCCTCGCGGAGGTCGGTGATGGTCTCAAGCAGCTCGATCGTCTGCTTTTTGAGTAGGAAGTCCTCACAGGAAACTTCGGGGCGAGGTCCATTCTCGCCGCCGATCTTCACCTTCTGGATGACTGTGGGAGCTGGGTCGAAGACGGGCTCGCCACCCCGGATGGTGAGATTCTCGATGCGGCCGAAGTTGAGCCTTTGCATAAGCTCCACAAGGCTGCGATGAGAATCGGAAAGGGATAATTTTGTAGTGAGCTCGTTCAATGGGCACTCCTTTCGTGAAATCAAGGAGTTGCCCGGCAAACACGGGGCGGGGAGATTCAGATTCTTGCTGTTCCTCGCGCTTTTTTCCAACGCCGGGGCAACGCCTTCACAAGGAAGACGCCACAAGCGGCGTGGCAATCGCTACAAAGGGCGTGGCGGGAAGAAAATATTAGGAATTCCAGGGGATGCCGTCGCCGCGATAAGAAAGAAACGCACCGCGTGCGACGTGTTTGTCGAGGTGTCTACCCAAAGCCGGGTCGGCATTCTTTATCTGAGCGATTGTGCGCACAATGGCCATAGATACGGCCTTGCGAGCTCGATCCAAGCTGTCTCCCACAGATCGCCTGCGTCCACCTAATCCGGTCGCGGAAGTGATCTGTCCGGCTAGTGACTCCAACTCATCCTGCAACCGTTCGACGCGCCCAGTGTCGTTGAACTTCCGGGCTTCCGCGATTTCGGCTTGAAGCGACTCTGCTCGCGCTCTATACTCGCTCATCGCTTGATCGTCGAGAACTTCCCCGGCGGAGCTTCTGACGGTCACTTGGAGATTCCCACTGACGGCCTGAATCAGGTCGGTGGCGCTGAAGTCACGACCCTCCTCGTTCAATAGGTAGGAGAGGTACTGTGTACCCTTGCCGTCTTTCAGACGAATCGTCTTGCACTCAAACCTGATGCTCCAATAATCGCCTTCCTTGCGGAATATGCGTTGCTCCGTCTGTTCTGGCGCGCGTGGATGTTCCCTCAGAATGTCGGCGATTGTCTTTATCAGCGTGGATCGGTCACCCTCCAGCCAGTCGATTTCGGACAACGACAGGACCACGCGCTCACCGTCTTGCCATACTGCGTCATCTGGCACGCGATTCATGCAGAGAATCAGGGGACAGGGAGAAGTGGACAAACGAGCATTCCCGGCAAGAAGCAGGGGGCCGTCGGGCCATCTGATCCCGCGCACGAGGAAGACATCGCGGGTTCTGTCGGCAAACTTCGCCGTGCCCAGAAGCCAAACCCGGTCGGTCGCGACCTGTGCGATCCGGCCGCTCAGACCGAGCGCTGAACTGGCAAGGTCGGCCAAGCGATCAAAATCTATCGCCCAGACCTGAAGGCGGACCAGATCAACTGAGACGCGACCGGCTCCGCACGGGATGTAAGCCCTCGGTACAACATTGGGCGAATCGTTGATGATGTCGACGTCTTCGATGTGTGGGTTGCTGCAGTCTCCGCACTCCACCATCTGGAGATCCTCGCCGCGCTTCAGCAGCTTCTCCTTTTCGAATACTTGCAGCGCCGCCTGCCCGAACGCGGTGAGCTCGTCACCGCGGAATGCGGCCTCATCGAGATCTGCCCGAATCCAAAATGCGAGCATGTTAATTCTCGTTGGCGATTCCCCATCGCCGGAGATATTCCTTGAGCTTCAGGTGCTCAGGCGTGTCTTTGAGGCTGCACGTGTCGGGATATGAGATGTAGAAGTTCTCCGTCTTCGGCTTCCCCCCGGATGCGTAAATCACGTCCAGCACCGCCCGGGTTACGTTGATCGCCTCAGTATCCATCCGGGCGTGGTTCAGGCTCTTCTCCATCAAGTCATAGATGTCGCCGCGCTTCCGGCGAGCGTCGCTCTCAAACGTGATTCGCCCGAAACCGGGTCCGATAATCGACAGACGGAGCGCCTTGACCCTAACCTCTTGGATGCCGTCCTCAGGGTCAGTCGGAAAGTCAAAATCGCGACTGCGGAGACCATTCAGTTCATACGGCTGGCGTTCCGCGCTCTCAGTGGGCAGTTCTTCCTTGAGAACGAGACGTGCGAAGATCTCCTCTATGTCGCGCCGCAGATTCTTGTCACCCTGTACAAACAGATCCAGCGTGCCTGACGATTCGTTGTAGGCGAAGATGACTTCAAAAGCGGCCTGCTGGAGCTGGCGCTCCAAGTCACCCAGGTCGTTGTAGATGATGACTGTGTCGGCGTAATCGGCGGGGTAAGCGAAAAAATAGTGGATCTTCTCACGCCGCAGGTAGACCTCGACATGGCAGTGCTCGCCCCGGCCCTGAGTATCCCAGTAATACTTCGAAATCGCCTGCCCGAGCAGTTTCCTCGTCGGATGGCTGATATCGGGCGTCTTGGCCGGTAGGTCGGTACGGCGTCTCCAGTAACGCCCATTCAGGTGGTCCGCACGATTCAGCCGCCCCGCCGAAACAAACACCTTCTCGTGGTTGAGGTAAACCCAGAAAACTTTTTCGTGGAGTCCGCGAAGCTGATTCATGCCTACAGTCAGATTTACGCGATGGAACTGGCCTTCTTCAATCAGCGTCTGTACCCCTTGGGCAGAGGAGAGATCCGAGACCGAACGGAATAATCGCTCTACTTGAGCGCGGGCTGTTTCCGGCAGGGTCTGCCAGGCCTCGAAGACCGGATCGGCGTCCATCTCTCCGAGTGCATCCCAGTCAAGATCTGGAAGCTCCCCTCGCCGATCAAAGAACGCCTTCAACAAAGGGTTCGGCACCTGGCGAATGAAATGCTTCGGACTATAGTTCGTGGCCATATGAATCCAGCCCCTTTAAGAGAGAGCTGTCACGGATTCTGGTGCACCGATCTGGCCCGAGCCGCCCCCATTGAGGGGGCAAAGGCTTCCCTTTACTTCATCTTATCAAAACAACAAGATGATGCGGCATTGTTTCCGCCCTCGGTCCCGATACACTCCGGTTCAGGCAATCACGGAAACGGTCACACCCGGCCACTCGCCAAACGGAAAGTTCGTCGGTGCTCCCACGGAATCCAACGCGTTGAGCAGTTCGTTCAACGTCTGCACGCGCTGTAGCCCAAACTTTGTCGCGACCACAAATTCTTCGCTGCCACTTTCGCGTCGAAGGAGCCACGCGATGCCGCGTCCGTCTCCGGCGTCAGCCGGAGAAGCCACGCCAAACCGGCCAAACACCTCGCCCCCCGGCGAAAAAAGCTGATGGCTATCGCCCGAGAAATCGAATACCTTTGAGTCCGTCGTCACTCGGACCGGCTCGCCACCTGGCAACCCGATTCCATAAGATCCCGCATCGAGCTGTCGCCAGTCGATCTCCGGCGGGCGCGCTCTGGCAATGTTGATGACACGGTCCAACTGGCTCAAGGTGAGCGGCGTTTCCGGCAGATCTGGCGCATTAAGGCT
>CAMAWS010000358.1 GCA_945861845.1 Candidatus Sulfopaludibacter sp. SbA3
GTGCACTACTCATTAACCACTAATCACTTTTCAATTCTCATCCGATGAAAATTGAACATTGATTAGTGGTTAATGGTTAATGTTCTCGTTCCGGCGGGCGGTTTGAATCGAGGCGACGAGGATCTTTGAGAGTTCCGTGTTTTCCGCGACTAATCGAGCAACAAAATCCGCTTTAATAGCGAAACTTCCCTGGAGAATTCTAAGCCAGACTGCGGTTTCATTCAGCTCCTTCAAAGCAATTTTCAGTTTGTGAATGAAATCAGCACGGCTTTCCGCAGCGCGTGCTTCGGCGTAATTTGGCGCAGCAGCCGTGCCCGAACGCAGTAACTGAGTTGCAATATGCTTTGCCTGGAAATTCTGCGGCAACTGTCCAGTCAGCGTCACGATAGCTATCGCGAATCGAACAAGACGTCCTTCGAGGTCGTCAGCTTTGGAGTTCCGCGCCATACTGTCGGTCCCAGTATGCAGGTGTGATTCCAAAGCAAAAGCTTCAGGATGTCAGCGCATCAATCGCGGCCTGGGCAACCTGCTCGTCCTGCGAGGACTGCACGCCGCTGACGCCGACCGCTCCAATCACCTTGCCATCGACGGTTACTGGCAGGCCGCCCTGCATCGGCACTGCCCCTTCCACGGCCAGGAATACCGTGCGGCCGGACGTGATCATCTCGTCAAGAGCCCTTGTTGGCCTTTTGAAATTCGCGGCCGTCTTTGCCTTGCCGATCGATACAGCAACGCTGCCGGGCTGGGTCTCGTCGATTTTTTGAAACATGATCAGGTTCGCACTTGCATCCACAATAGCGATCGCCACGTTCCAGTTGTTCTTCCGGGCTTCGGCTTCCGCCGCCGCCATCATTTTCTTCGCGCCGTTGAGTGTTATGTATTTTGAAGTTCCAAGCATGACAAGAAACTAGTTGTCTGGAGTTTCCATGTCAAACAGATTTCGGAAGTAATTGATTTGAACCGGCGAGGATGAGATAAACCCCTGATGGCAAATAGACTCACAGTGGCCGATTCGCTTCTGAAGGAACTGGAGCGAATCGGGGTCGATACGGTGTTCGGCATTATCAGTATTCATAACATTCCTTTCTACGATTCGCTCCAGCGGCACGGTGGATTTCGCGTTGTCACGGCGCGTCACGAAGGCGCCGTCGTCAACATGGCCGACGCATACTCGCGCGTTTCCGGAAAACTCGGCGTCGCCATTACCAGCACCGGCACCGGAGCCGGTAACGCAGCGGGAGCGATTATGGAAGCCTGGAACGGCGGCGCGCCTCTGTTGCACATTACCGGACAGGTTGGGTCGGCATTTATTGAGACGGGCCGCGGCTATATCCATGATGTGAAGGATCAATTCGGGATGCTCAAAAGCATCGGCAAGGAAGCCTATCGCCTGCGGCGTCCCGAGCAGGCGGTATCTCTGTTCCGCCGCGCAATCGCCGAAGCCATGACGCCGCCGGCCGGCCCGGTTACCGTGGAAATCCCCATCGATTTCCAGGCCGCCCTGATTGCGCCTGCCGAAATTACGCTCGTTTCTTCGCCGCATTCCTCGCTTTCAGGGCCATCTGAGGCCGAACTTGAGAATGTTGCCGCGAAGATGATTGCCGCTGAAAGGCCCGTGATCTGGGCAGGAAGCGGAGCCATGTTTTCCGGCGCGGCTCCGGAGGTCGCCAGGCTCATGGAGTTGCTGGACGCTGCCGTGACAACGACGCAGAGTGGCCGCGGTATCGTGGCTGAGACCGACACGCGCTGCCTTGGCTATTACTCCACCTTTCCGGAGTTGCGGGATTTTGTCGGCAAGTCCGATCTCCTCGTCAGCATCGGAGTGCGCTTTCGCGGCAATGAAACTTCAAACTGGAGCATCAAGGTGCCTGCCGAGCACATCGGAATTGACGCGGATCCCGCGGCAATAAATCGAAATTTTCCCCACAGTGTGGGCCTGGTGGGCGACGCCAAAACGATACTGGCATCGCTTGTGAGGCTGATTGGCGCCAGGAGTCCGAAGCCGAAGCCCGGTTACCGCGAGGAAGTGGCGGCGTTGCGCAGAGCTTTGCGAAAGCAGGTTCACGACACCCTGGGGCCGTGGCAGGGTATTCTGGATGCAATCCTGGAGGTCATGCCCCAGGATGCAATCTATGTACGCGATGTTACTGTCCCGGCGACAACGTGGGGCACCCGGCTCATCGACCGCCGGTATCCTCGGACGACGCTACATGCTTCGGGCGGCGGAATCGGACAGGCGCTGCCAATGGCTATTGGAGCCCAGGTCGCCGCTCCCGGAAAGACCGTGGTTTTCATGTGCGGCGATGGCGGACTGCTCGTCAATATCGGCGAAATGGCGGCCGCGCGCCAGGAAAAGACCCCGATCATCGCCATCCTTTTTGACGATGCCGGATACGGCGTGCTGAGAAATATCCAGAATGCTCATTACGATCGCAAGACCATTGGTGTTGACCTCGAAAGCCCGGATTTCGTTGCGCTCGCACGCGGATTTGGTTGGCAGGCGGAGCGGGTTCGGTCGGCGGCAGAGTTCAAGGATGCCTTTTCGCAGGCAGTGAAGTCGCGTCAGCCCTGGATGGTCGTGGTGGACTCGAATTCCATCGGGCCCATGAAAAAGATCTTCGCCGGCCCCGACGGCGGAGTGGCGTTGTATAAACCGCATTGAGCGAATGGAGCTTTGGGTTTCGGACTGTGGGCGCGGGGCTTTAGCCCCGTGCAAGGATCCGACATAAAATCAGTTTCGAACTTTGCACGGGGCTGAAGCCCCGCGCCCACAGGTAGTCATAAAGATATGGCGCGAACCATCGTTAAGAAGAAACCTGCCGATACTCCATACCAGGTTATCCGTCTCAATTCCTGGGACGAATTTGTTGCCGTCAGCACGGCTGCGCCTTACCACAACTGGGCATATCGCGGCCAACGCGACGCCAACCTCCCCCTTTACAGCGTCCTCTCGCGGTATCTCCAGGTGTTTCAAGTGGACCCCAGGGCATGGCGCGATCAGGAAGAACGTATTCTTCGGATCTTCAAGCGCAAAGCCACGAATTTTCTCCAGCATGTTCCCGATCCCGACGACGATTTTCAGTGGCTCGCGTTGATGCAGGACCATGGAGCTCCGACGCGGTTGCTCGATTTCACGTGGTCGCCCTATGTCGCCGCGTTTTTCGCCCTGCACAATGCCACGGCGGAGGCTGCCATTTTTGCCTGCAATCCGTTTGAAATCAAAGCCGTGAAAAAATTTGAACTGGAAACGCCGGCCGACTTTCGCCGGCAGTTCCTGTCAAGGGAAGGCTCCTTCCTGTGGATGGGCGAACCGTATGCGATGAATCGCCGCCTGATTGCGCAGTCTGGTACATTCATCGTGCCGGGAATCCTCGACAAGCCGGTTGACGAGATTATTAGAAAGTATCCGGACCCGCGGAACACGCTGGCCAAGTTTGTCCTGCCGGTCCATATCCGGGACAACGCCATGCGTGAGCTGTATCGAATGAATATCACCCAGGCCACGCTGTTTCCAGACCTTGATGGGCTGGCACGGTCACTGGCCTACGAACTCGAATTTCACTGGGCTTTCGATCCGCGTACGATGCGTCCCCTTAAGAGATAATGAAGCCCGCCCTCGTCCTCGCATCGGAATCTCCCCGCCGCAAGGACCTCCTGGAATTGCTCGGGATTCCGTTCTCAGTCGTTCCTGCGGCTATTGAAGAAAAGCCTGCTCCGGGCGAAAATCCGAAGCAATTCGCCATTCGCGTGGCGCGGGAAAAGGGAATGGAGGTCGCGTCGCGGGTCGCGCAATCGGTAATCCTGTCCGCAGACACGGTGGTAACCATCGACGGCGAGATTCTAGGAAAACCCGCGGGCGAAGACGATGCAGTCCGAATGTTGACGAAGCTTCAGGGCCGTCGTCATACCGTCCTGACGGCCGTCTGCGTTATCAATCAGGTGACGCAGGAGACGTTCGAGGAGGTTGATCAGACCGAAGTGTGGTTTGATGCAATGACTGAGGCGGAGATCCGCGACTACGTTTGCCGCGAAAACGTCCTCGACAAGGCTGGCGCGTATGCCATACAAGGCTATGCGGGCGTATACATTCCAAGAATCGACGGGAATTACTTCAACGTTATGGGTTTGCCGTTACCGCTCGTTCATAAACTTTTATGCCGCATATTATCGTAGGCACAGCAGGTCACATCGACCAT
>CAMAWS010000359.1 GCA_945861845.1 Candidatus Sulfopaludibacter sp. SbA3
CGGGATGACGGCATTGTCGTCGCAACCAATACGCCACACGAAGGCTTCAAGCTGCGATATCTCCGCGATATCCTGGGAGAAACTGTCACTGCGTTCAACGATGAGGACCGCCAGCACTGGAAGGACCTGGAAGCCGACGGATACTATGCCGGTATCTGTATTCGCGGCGCACGGAGGCTCGTGGTAACTCGCCTTTGCACGATGATATTCGATGATGTTTTCGTAGGCGACCAGTATGGGCGGTGGGAGTACTTTGACTCGTCCTGCACTGCCGATCCGTCATTCTCGAAACGCACTGCGCCCCCGCTCAAAAGGTGGAAAGGCATGCCACTCGAGCAAGGGTGAACATTTAGCTTGACGGCCAGCGCGACGGCGCGTTAAGTTTTTTCTTCGTTTTGTTGTTCTTTGTCTCTTGGTCAGTACGTGGCGATTTAAGGCGACTTGCTCCACGTAAAAAACTGCTAAACAATCCACAAGGGTTCAAAAAGCCCCGTGCCGTTTGGCACGGGGCTTTTTCAGTTTGTGGGTTTGGAGGAATAGATAATGAGCTTCGTGAAAGGACTCCGGTGCCGCGAATGCGGGCGTGAATATCCCGCCAGGCTCCTCTCCGGCTGTGAGGACTGCTTTGGTCCTCTCGAAGTCGATTACAACTACGAAGGAATCCAGGCCGTGTTGTCGCGCGAGGTGCTTGCAGCCCGGCCGCGGTCGATGTGGAAGTACCATGAGCTCCTTCCACTGGAAAACCCGCCGGTCGTCGGATTGTCGAGCGGCGGCACTCCACTGGTTCGCGCCAGGCGTCTTGGCCGCGCCCTCGGCCTCGATAACCTGTACGTGAAGAACGACAGCGTCAGTTCTCCCACGCTTTCTTTCAAGGACCGGGTTACCGGCGTCGCCGTGAACAAGGCCATCGAGTTCAAACTCGAGGCGGTGGGTTGCGCTTCAACAGGAAATCTTGCGAACTCCGTGGCCGCCAACGCTGCAGCGGCCGGCATTCCATCTTTCATTCTCATTCCTGAAAACCTGGAACAGGCCAAGATCACCACGACTGCAGTTTTTGGCTCGCGCCTGATAGCTGTAAGAGGAAACTACGATGATGTAAATCGCCTTTGCAGCCAGATTGCAGATCGCCATCCATGGGGATTCGTAAACGTGAACCTTCGCCCCTACTATGCCGAAGGGTCCAAGACGTTCGGCTTTGAAATCGCTGAGGACCTCGACTGGCGAGCCCCTGACGCGATCGTCGTGCCCATGGCCGGCGGCTCCCTGATCTCGAAGCTCTACAAGGGCCTTAACGAGCTCGAGCAGCTCGGGTTATTGCGGGCGCCGGTTCACACCCGGCTTTTCGGAGCCCAGGCAACCGGGTGCAATCCGATTACAGCCGCGGTCAAAAAAGGGGCGACAGAGATCCAGCCAGTAAAGCCGAATACCATAGCCAAGTCCCTAGCCATTGGAAATCCCGCCGATGGATACTACGCGGCGCGAATGATGGTAAAGAGCGGCGGCTGGGGAGAGGATGCTTCGGATGAGGAAATCGTGGCAGGCATCCATCTACTCGCGGAAACCGAAGGAATTTTTACGGAAACTGCGGGCGGCGTCACGATTGCGGTGACAAGAAAGCTGATCGCACAGGGACGGCTGAAACGCGATGAATTGATCGTGCTCGCCATAACCGGCAACGGCTTGAAGACTCTCGACGCCATTCCCGTCGCCCGGCCGGAAGTGATTGAACCCAGGCTGGCCGCCTTCGAAGCATTAATTGGAGGTAAGTCTAATGTCGCTTAAGGTCATCATTCCCACTCCGCTGCGCAGGTTCACCGCTGGAGCTGAGCTGGTAGAAATGGAGCCCGGAACCGTCCGCGAAATTCTGGATCGCCTCGACACACGCCATCCCGGATTCCGGGCGAGCGTCTGTGACGAATCGGGATCCCTGAAACGGTTCATCAATATCTATGTCGATGGCGAAGACATCCGTTTTCTCGACAATCTCGCAACCCCGGCAAAGGACGGCTCGGAAATCGCCATAGTGCCTGCCATTTCAGGCGGGTAACGACAGTAAGATGCGCGCGGCCTTCAACCGCGCGCATTCCTTTTTTGCCTGCAAAAAGTAGCATCCTTTCAAACTCACATTTGCGTATAGTTTCCAATATGCCTCGGATAAGGAAACTTGCCGGACTATCTGTTCTTCTATTGCTGGCCGTAATCTCCGCCGACGCCTCGACACTCACTGGCCGAGTCCGTATTATTGGACGAAAATCCGGCGCCGCCGCTGTCCAGATAATCGTTTATGCAGAACGCCTCGATGGCGGTAGCCAGGTCCAGCCGGATGAGTATCGAATCGTTCAACGAGACAAGGCATTCTCGCCCCGCGTACTCGCCGTTCCAGTGGGATCGACGATCACGTTTCCGAACGAGGATCCAATTTCCCACAATGTATTTTCGCTGACGCGGCCGCCTTTTGACCTCGGCCTCTATCGGGCAGGGGCAGCCAAGAGCCGGGTATTCGGCAGGACGGGCACTTTCTGGATCTTCTGCAACATCCATCCTCAAATGGCAGCCGCAGTACTGGTTGTGCGGACTTCCCACATTGCCGAAGCGGATGCGGCGGGAAACTTCCGATTGGACCTGCCAGGCGGACGTTACCTTGTTACCGCCTGGTCTGAACGGTCCCGGCCGTTTAGCGCGGAAATTACGGTAGGCGCAGCTTCCGAAACTATCGATCTGATGCTGGATGAAACGAAGTACATCGACGTTCCCCACAAGAACAAGTTTGGGAGCGACTACCCACGGGCAGCGTACGAGAATAAAGACTAGCCCATCCTGTAAACGGACACCGGATCGGTGAACCCCTTCACCGTAAGCGATTCGATTTTCCGGGCCGCCACAAGGCCAGCCACAAGTTGAAAAGCAGACTCCGACAAAAGCGTCTCGCCGGCGCGCGCCTGGCTGCAAAGGCGCGAGCAAAGATTCACATTTGACCCGATCGCAGTAAAATCAAGCCGGTCGGCGCTACCGATACTTCCCAGGATCACCTCTCCGGTAACAATTCCTATCCCGACGCGAATAGCGGCCTCGCCGGGCCGTGATGCATTCAAAGCATCGAGAGCCTTGTGAATCTCAACGGCGCACCGGATTGCATCGAGCGCCATGTCATTCCCGTCAAACAGGGCGACAACGCAGTCGCCGACAAATTTGTCGACATCACCGTTGAATTTCTTGACCCTGTCCGCCTGGAGGCTGAGGCACGAATTCAGGAGTCTCACTGTTTCCTCAGGCTGCATGTTCTCCGTCATCGCGGTAAAGCCTCGCATATCGGAGAAAAAGATCGTCAGGACCAGCTTTTCGCCAGCCGAACTCTTCTTCTGGGCGTTTGCCTGGATCATGTCGACAGTTGATTGCGATACGAACTTCTGCATGTCTGAACGTTCACGAAGGCCCTGGATCATGGTGTTGAATGACTGGGCAAGGACACCAATCTCGTCGCTGCTGCGAATATCCAGGCGGTACTCGAAATTGCCCGCGGCGACCTGTCGAGTTCCTTCGACGAGTTTCGCCACGGGGGCAGTCAGGTTTCGGGCGAGAACAGCGCTTCCTGTTATGCCTCCAATCGCCGCAATAACCCCGAGCACAAGAAGGCCGATCTGTATTCGCCGGTATGGCAGCATCGCCCGATCGCGTGATTGCATGATGACCGCAAGAGGTCTCGGGCCGCCGGCGCCGCCGAAAAGCATCGCAACAGCCTGGTAGGTCTCCCCGCCGATAGTCACCGCCTTCTGCGAGACACTCGGCTCGACGACGCCATCCCATTCCGCTCGCGTTTTCCACGGCAGGTTTGACGGCAGGATGCTTGAGCCGATTACGAGGTCACCGACAATGACGATGTCGTCGCTGCTGATCTCGTTGAGGTCCCGTGCGAAATCATCGTCAATTCGAATTCCGGCAAGAACGTATCCGAAGACAAATCCCGCAGCCTCGGCAGGCATCGTCGCCACATGGTAGCTGCCGCTGTCGAGCGTCAACACTCCCGTCGAGGCAGGAAGTGGAATCTCGACGGGATTCGGCTGATCGGTCCTGCCTACGACGCGGCCTTCCTGGTCGAACGCGATAAGCAGGTCCAGCCGGTCGCTGTTCTCCCGCTGGTAGGACTGAAGAAAATCCCGGACGGTGAGCGCTTCGCTGGTAAGGGCAGCTT
>CAMAWS010000360.1 GCA_945861845.1 Candidatus Sulfopaludibacter sp. SbA3
CCAGCGGAGATGTCGCCCCTAAGAGAATTATTCGCGGGCCGCGCAGCCAGGCGGGAAGTACTGGCAATTTCCGAGTCCACGCGCCCACAGGAATGATCGTGAGCCGTTGCACGGGAGATGCCGTATGCGCCTGGAGCATTAATGACGACGGAGACGTTCCTCCTCGATGGAGACTCCCGGTGAAACAACTTACGGACTACCGGATATCCGGACTGGCACTGGACCCCGCGCACAAAGAGGTTCTATTCAGCGTGGCGGGATGGGGTGAAGGCGACTATCCGAAATCCGGCATCATGAATGCAGTTCTCACCTTTTCCTGGCCGGAAATATTCCAGTAGGCGGCTGCCTGATGGATGGTGCGCGGTCACAGACCGCGCACCATAAACACACTCCGGCCGCGGCTCTGCTTCCATATGGATCTCACCGTTCTTTTCGCACGTCTGCTGCTGGCTGGCGTATTCTCCGTAGCCGGCCTGGCCAAACTCATCGATCCCAAAGGTTCTCGCGAAGCCATGCGCGACTTCGGGCTGCCGGTCTGGGCCGCAAATCCCGTCGCCATCGCTTTGCCCGTTTCGGAACGTGCTGTAGCTACTCTTCTAGTGAAGGAATCCCTGGCGTGGCTTGCGGCTGTCGGCGCACTGGGACTATTGTTGGCGTTCATCCTCGGGATTGCTGTAAACATCGCCAAAGGCCGAAGACCCAGGTGCCGCTGTTTCGGTCAGATTCGCTCGCGGCCGGTTGGCTGGCCCGCTGTCGCTCGAAACGCGGTTCTCGCATTGGCTGCGGGCCTGGTTGCCGGCCAGGGCCGCGACTATAAAATTCTGCTGGGCGTTGCCGGCTTTATCGCAGTCGGCGCGGCTGTATGGCCCGCCGTCGCGAAGCGTGCCTCCCAGCTACCTGCTACAGTCGCAGCCTACACCGGGATACCGTTGGCGATTGGAGAACTCGCTCCAGACTTCCGGCTTCCCAATCTTTCCGGTGAGATGATCGGGCTCTCGAACCTGAATCAGGATGGCAGATCTCTCATACTGATCTTTTCAGATCCGGACTGCGAAGCCTGTGAAGCGCTGTTGCCCAAGATCTCGAAATGGCAGCAGGAGTACGCACAGAAATTGAGGATCGCGATCCTCATCGGACCCGGGCGCAAGACAGACCGCTCGAAGATTAAGCAGCACGAATTGACGGACGTCTTGCTGCAGCAGGAATACGAGGTGGCGCAGGCTTACCAGACCGAGGCAGGGCCATCGGCCGTTCTTGTAATGTCCGACGGAACTATAGGCAGTGATATCGCGACAGGATCCGAAGCAATCCGCGCGCTGGTCTTGGATACTCTCCTGAAGAGGCATTAACTTACTTAACGCAACTTCGAACGTTTTCAGTCTACCTGTGGGCGCGGGGCTTCAACCCCGTGCCAGGATCAAACAGGAATTTTATGGAACTTTGCACGGGACTAAAGTCCCGCGCCCACGGCGTACCTCCCAAATCCGGACTGCGGGCTAACTGATTTCCAGAGTGCGAATCCGGTGATTGTCGCTGTCCGTGATGTAAACCTTTCGGTCATGCACGAACACGGAATGAGGCCGGGCCAGCGTGCATTGCCGGGGGTCTCCGTCGGGACCGTTTCCGCGCTGTCCGGTTCCTACCGCCGTTGAAATGATTCCAGTCCGCAGGTCGACCCTGCGGATGACGTGATTCTCGCAGTCGGCGACATACATGATTCCGTCATCGGATATGACGAGCCCTTTCGGGCCAGTCAGCCCTCCCGGGCCGGCTGAGCCAAATCGAGCGGATACCGCCGGACCCCCGTCGCCCGTGTAACCATTTTCACCGCTTCCGGCGATGCGCGTCACTTTGTTCTGCCTCGCGTCCAGCGTGAATATTCCGTTGCCCTCTCTCAACGCGAGATAAATCTTGCCGTCCTTCGGGAACTCGACGGACCGCGGTCCGGCCAAAGGCGTTCCCGTCAGGGAACCTTCATTCGGCGTACGCCCGCCTTGCCCGTTTCCGGCAAACGTTGTAACGATTCCGGTCTTGGCGTCAACGCGCCGGAGGCGGTTATTGAGGGGGTCGCATATATAAAGGTTGTCGGCCCGGTCGAAGTTAATGCCGTGAGGCTGGTTGAACTGCGCTTTTGTTGCGGGTCCACCGTCGCCGGCATATCCCGCCATCATTCCGATCCCGGCTACGGTCGAGATGATTCCCGACTTCGAATCGACGCGTCTGATCGTTGCGTTGTCGCGTTCGACAACATAAAGGCTGCCCTTGCTGTCAAACCGGACTTCATGAGGAGCGTTGAGCTGCGCCGACTTGGCCAATCCGCCATCGCCGGAATAACCTTTCGTTCCATTGCCGGCCACGACCGAAATTCTTCGGGTCCGCAAATCGACGCGAAGAACACGGTGTGTCCCAATATCCGACCAGTAGAGCTGGCCATCCGGCCCGATCAACGCAAAGAATGGACTGTTGATTCGAGCCGTATCCGCGGTTTCGCCTTCCGCCGCCGACCCAGCGGCGCCGGTTCCGACAACGGTAGTCACTCGCCCCGCCGACCTTTGCCAGGCCATTCCGGGCTGGACCATAAAAGCTGCCGTCAACTGCAGGAATTCTCGACGGGACTGCTGAATGCTCATGCGTGAGCCTCCTCTTGGAATCGCGACGAAAGTTTAAGTGTGACGTTTCGCGAATTCTATTTTTGTTCGTATCCGGTTTGCACGAAAAAACCTTGGTGGGTGGCAATGCGTTAGTTATGGGGGGCTGTGGGCGCGGGGCTTTAGCCCCGTGCCACGATCAAACAGAGAATTGTCGAACTTGGCGCGGGGCTAAGCAGAAGCAGGCCGATGCGCCCGGAGGAAGGAACGTATCTGGCGCACTGCCAGGGGAATCCGCGCCGGAGGCTCCTTCCAGGGGTATATGCTCACTTCGGCCTTCGGCGCCAGCATCGCGGCCTCCATGGCGACGGCGTACGGATGCGCCGGGATATCATCCGGCAGGATGAGTACAGGCGTCTGGCAACTGCGCACGAAATCGCGTGTCACGGTAAAGACGAAGTCAGGGTCGGTGCCGTACATCCTGGTCAGAAATTTTTCGACCATCTCCATTGTGATGTCGGGCCGGCCTTTGACCAGCTCGGGGCCCCAGCCCGTGATGTTGTTCTGGTAGAAGAGGTCGGGCATTTCCTTGCGGAACCCGCTCGGCTGCGCCAGCACGGCTGCGGCAATGCGATCCGGCGCCCGCTTCAAGAGGTTCCAGATGAAGGGTCCGCCAATGCAGAAGCCCATCACCATGAACTTATCGATGCCCAGATGATCCATCAGGCCGAGATGATCATCGGTATATGCATCCCACGGCCGGTCGATCTCGATCGGGCCGGAGGACTGGCCGCCATTGGCGTTGCGCAAGTCCGATGCGATGCAGCGGTACTCTCCCTTGAACTCCTCGATCGGGTTAAAAGGGCCGCCGCGCGTCAAGCCGGCCATCGTCGAGTTCAATCCGCCGCCGGCGATAAGCAACAACGGGAAGCCGGAACCGGCCTCCTCATAGCGGAGGTGAGCTATGCAATGGGGCCGAGTTAACCTGCGGAAAGGAGGAACATTCCATGAATAGGACGAATATTCACGGGGACATATCGGCCACCATTCTCGCCGTTCACAAGATCGGCGATTGTGTGGACGATGATCGCCCGAGCGTCGAACTTTCAGAAACGATCATGCAGCCGGAAACTGTAAACCGGAATGCGGATCGGGGCTGGATCGATGGCGTGCCAATCGTCCAGGTCACACGCTCCGCAACGGGCCGGATTCTTCATCACTTCGACGGGCAATCCGGCCAGTTTCAGGTAGGGCAGCCTGTTCGAATAAGACTGGACCCTGAATGGCGTCGTGTTCTAGCGTCCCTGATTTGCGCCGGGCGTTTGATCGAACTTGCGGGGCCGCTCGTGTTTTACGGTCTGCAGCCATTCGGGGCAGACTACCGGCTACACCGTGCCAAGGTGGAGTTTGGCGCGCTGGAATACCTTCCGGACCCTGCTGCCGTGTGGCCAGGTTTTTGCGCACGTATCGAACAGTTGGTCGGTCTCGACCTGCCCGTTCGAACCACGGCCATGGACGGCTCCGACCTTCAGACTGTGCAAATTGGAGACTTCCTCCCCTTCCGGTGTACGGCGGCTTATCCCGCAAGCCTGCGA
>CAMAWS010000361.1 GCA_945861845.1 Candidatus Sulfopaludibacter sp. SbA3
GGCCAACTTCGATTTCCCGAGGATCGCCGGCGCTGGTGTACCTGCCGAAAGTCGGCGATGTCATCACACCCGACGCCGGATTGTAGTTCGGCCGGTTAAAGGCGTTGGTCATATTCGCGAACACGTTGACGTTCGTCCGCGCGCCGCCATTCCCACTCCCTGCCTGGCCGAAGAAAAACGCCTTCGAAATATTGAAGTTGAAAGTGAGGGACGCAGGCCCCAGCAGACTGTTCCGGCCGACGCCGGGCGGACGATCGTTCACCGCGGTATCCTTGTTGTCGTCTCTTCCGGTCACGAGTGTATAACCGCGGCCGCTGCTTGTGGCCATGGTCCCAGTGAGAAACAGCCCCAGGGGCAATTGCGCGTTCATCGCCGTATTCAATGAATGCCTCGACATCGGGGTAAGGCTCCAATCCGTCCGCAGGTCGTAGGGATCAGAGCCGAGTCCCTCCGTACTGAAACCGCTGGCAATATTTCCAGTGCCCAGGTTTGGATTGTTTGGAAAGTCGGCCCACGTAAACACCATCGTGTAATTGGCCGTCACGCTGAAGATGCTGAATCTCTGACGCAGATTCAAGCGGATGTTATTTGCGCTTTCAAACGCCGTGGACTCGAGGTTCAGAATGTTGCCGCGGTCCGGTTGCGGCCGGAGGCAGGTCTGGCTGCTTTGATCCGGCCTGCATGAACGCGGAACTGCAGACGTGGTATCCCGCGGCGCATTCATATCGCGCACTCGCAGGCGGCGAATCTCGCGATTGAAGTCGTATGCCGCGCTGAAGAACAGGTTGCGAAAGAACGTTCGCTCATATGACCCGAGCATGACGACGCTGTACGGAGTTGCAAGATTCGGGTCCGTAACCCTCAGGGACGAGAATGTGTTTCGAATGGTTCCCGACTGGAGCGGATCGCTCGAATAAAAAGGGTTGTCCACGATGATTTCATACTGACGCGTGCCGTCCAGCCGGCGCTGCGCCTCCACCGTGCCGATCGCTATCCGGTGATGAAAGACTCCCACGCCCGCCCGTACAACTGCCGCCCGGCCGGCAGCATACGCAATTCCGATGCGCCCATCGATGTTGTTCGGGTCCCGTACATTGGTTTGGATTTCGTAGCGGGAACCAAACATGAGCGTGAATTTCGAAGTGACCTTCAGGTCATTCTGGACAAAAAACGCGAGTTCCATCTGGCTTGTCTCAATCGCCGGATTGCCGCGATTCACCCGGAAACTGAGGGCGCGCCCCTGACGAAAACCCTCCAGGCTCGAGAAAGTGAACGTGCCGGCAAAGTTATTTTCCGAACGGGACTGGTTTTGGCGATGCGCGCCCTGCACGCCGGTCTTCAACGTCAGACTCTCGCCGAAACGCGTGTACAGATTGCTGAATTCGTAGGTGCGGCCGCTATTGTCGGCCCTGTTCTGCGCCCCGCCGGTGCTGAACGCATCGAGCACGTTGATCCGGAGTCCCTCTGTAGCCGGCATAGTCCTGTTTTGGTTGGAAGCGAAGTTGAACCGTGTTTCGTAGAGACTCCGGGCCGACAGCGACGAAAACTGAACGACCTCCAGGTTCCAGTCCCTGACAGTGGAACTCGAAGCGCGGTCGGGCATCACGAAACCGCCGACTCCCTGGTTCTTGCTCGATTCGGTTTTATAACCCGCGTTCAGGCTCAGCGAATGCCCATCGGCAAGTTGATACAAATTCCGCACCGCGACCGAACGGTTGACGACAGGCCGCGTGATCCCAAGCGCGAACACTCCATCAGGCAGGGTGGCGCGGATCGTATCCACGTTTTCGGCGCGGTTCTGGCTGAAAGCAAAGTTTGTCGTCAGCCGCCCTGGGATCACAGGGCCACTCATATCGAAGGTGATCTGGCGCTCCTGATACGGTGGCTTGTTGGCGGCAAACCGCCGTCCCGCATTCAGCGATTCATCCTTCAACAACAACTGCGCGTTTCCATGGTAAGCGCCCGCGCCGCCACGCTGTATGACCTCGGGCGCCCGCGCGCCGGCGCCTCTCTGGCCAAAGCGGTAAACGCTGTCCTGGGAAGTGAAGGGATTGTTCTCGATTCGAACATACTGGGTTTGGCTTGGCGGCAGCTCTTCCCGCTCCCCGGCGGCATTCACCGGCTGCCCGGGGTTCTCGGAGCGGTCCCATGCGTCGGCCTGTTCCGGTGTCAGGAACTGCTGAAGGCGGGTCAGGAATTCGTTTCGCAGCCACTCAATGGCGGACTTCAGCCGGTCGGCCTCCTGGCCCTGGGTCGGGCCAGAACGAAAATCAAGGAGGTTTCCGAACAGTTCTTCGGAAGCCCTGCGGCGATCTTCCATCATCAGGACAATCGCGGCTTCCTGTTCGGACGTGAAAGGGAAATGCGCCTCAGAAAGAACACGCGTGACGTGGTCCTTCAATTCGGCCATGGGATTATCTGCAGCGAAAGACGGCTCCTGCGCAACGATGGGAACAACGGACAACACCAAGACGAGGACCATGACTCTCAAACGGAGCTTTCGCGGAACTAATGCGGGAACCAACATCCTAGACTCATCCCAGGGAGACGTCGAAAAACGAGGTGATTTATACGTCCGTCCCTGAATTAGCGCTAATCGAACTCGTCTTCTTCCCAGCGGATATTGCAAATTGAGCAGGTCCACCAGCTCTTCATCCAATGTCCAATGTTGGAGACGGTATGCTCGCCGCCGCATCTCATGCATTTCGGCTTTGGCGTGATCTCGATATTCTTGACTTCGGTTTCCGGCATTCTGCAACTCCTAATTAAAACTGCGCTTCCGTAATGGTAGCATTTGAAGGCCGGGCGGGTATGAATACATTGAAACCATCGATGGCGCGGAGAATCTATAGTGGAAGTCCTCAAGCAGCTCAAAGTGACGGATCAGATTACCGCGAAAGTTTATGAGGGTGACTTCAAGACGCTCTACGGTGTGCAGGTTGCCGCGCCTACGAAGTAGACTTTCTCAATGAACGGCGGGCCCAATAACGCCGGATGTCATCCTGGATGACAAAGAGGCAGGGAGTCATAAACAGCACGTGGATGGTCGAGGTAACCATGCCTCCAATGCTCGGAGTGGCTATGGGTTGAAGAATTTCCATCCCTGTTCCCTGAGAAAACGGAATCGGCAAAAGAGAGAACAGAGTGGTTGCGACCGTCATTAATTTCGGCCGCAAGCGGGAAGCCGAACCCTCGACCACCGCGTCGATATAGGTCTGATCATCTGTCCTTCTGTCGATAGCCTCTCGAATAAAGGCCACCATGATGATGCCGGTCTGGATCGCGACTGCAAAAAGCGAGATGTAGCCGATAATCACGGCGGTTGTCATCGAATAGCCGAGAATCCTCTGCAAAAAGACTCCGCCGACCAAAGCAAACGGCACCGACAGCATGATGAGCGAGCTTTCGGTGACCGATTTGAACGCCATCATCAGTAATCCAAAAATGATGATGAGCGTTATCGGGACCACGAACCGCAGCCGCGCGCGGGCATCTTCCGTGTACTGATAGAGCCCGGTCCACTCCATGGAATAACCGACTGGCATGGCCACATTTTGGGCCAGAAACTCCCGGGCGCCTTCCACATAGTCGGGAGCCGTAACGTTCTGGAGATCGATATAGATGTAGCCCGACAGTTCGCCATTATCGTTGCGAATCATTTCCGGCAACTTGCGCACGGAAACATCCGCGATCGATCCCAGCGGGATGGATCGACCATCCGATGTAACAACGGGAACACTCTTTACCTTATCGACCGTGTCGAGATATTCGGGCGAATACTGCATGCCTAAAGGAACGATGGTGTTGGATTCCTTGATCCCGAGGATGTTGTCGCCGCCAATACCGTAACGTACAGTCAACATCGCTTCGTCCACGGTCACGCCCTGGGCCGCCATACGTTCGAGATCCTGCTGGACATCAACGTAATAACCTTCGGATATGCGCTCGGCGAGCACTGATTTCGTGCCCGGAAACATGCGCAGCGCTCCTTCAATCTCCTGTGATATTTCCTCGATCTTTGCGATCTCAGCCCCCTTGACCTTTATTCCGACCGGCGTTTGTATACCCGTGGTCTGCATCATGGCCCGCGCGCGAATCGGCTGTACCCATGTATTGACATAACCCACGGTCTGCATCGCGCTGTCCATTTCAGCAACCAGCATGTCTTTCGTCTTGCCG
>CAMAWS010000362.1 GCA_945861845.1 Candidatus Sulfopaludibacter sp. SbA3
GACCAGATAGTCGATCCTGTCGAGGGACCATCGGATGGTCCAATCGTGCGCGGCCAAAGGATCGAAACCAATAGGCAGATTGACCAATCCCCCGTTACCCGCCCCAAGGGGCTCGTTGGCGTACCGATTCAGTTGGACCTGGAGCGGCCCACCCGGCTGAAGGACGTTGGTCACGAGCTCGATGTCGATCTCATCATGCTGGGTCGCGCAGGGGCCCGGACATCCATAGAAGTACATCCCATAGACCAGACCTGGCTGGAGCGAGGTGAGTTGCAGACGGGTAGTGAAATCTATGATCGAGCTCGCCGTGGGCTGGAACGACATCAGCGTCTTGCCATGTGTTCCGTACAGTGAGAGCCCGGTCGGATTGAAGGTGTTCAGCGCCAGTTGCGCACCACCTGCACCGACGACGAACTCTCCGCCGCCGCCGGGAGTCACCCAGTCGGCGAGTTGAGTGCGCCCAAGGAACGATGATGGCCCGATCTCGGTAGTCCACCCGGCGAGGTTGAGTTTAGTTCCCGCGGTGTTGAAGTCGTCCTGAAACAAGATGCCGCCATGCGCCACACCGACGGCTACCGTGATGAACCCCTGCGTCAGAATTGCGGTGCTAAGTCTCATTGGAATGAGTTTACAACTATCAAGAAGGTGGAAAGGGGAATGAAAAGCGGCGCATCCGGAAGTTGGCCGGCGAGGTCGCTTTTCAAGAGTGTCGAATGCACCGGCTTCAGTGAAGGCAATCTGTGTGGAAGACCAGCGCCGGTACATCGTCTGCCTGAATGAAGAGCAGGCGAATTTATACCAGGACCTTGCCGGCAGCGTCATCCCAACGAACGCGGCGGCCGGATTTCCGGGAAATATTCGCCAGCATCGTAACCAGACATGCCTGGAACCCAAGACGCATCGGAGCCGTGGGCGTCTTGCGGGTGCGGACGCAGTCCAGGAAGTTCTGAACGTGCAATTCCGCGGCGAAACCAAAGCCGCGCGCGGAAGTCTTGACGATGGCCGGTGTTTCTTCCTCCCCTTGACGGTAGACCTTGCAGTCTTCCCGCCCGATGTCCATGCGCGCCTGGTCGCCATCCAACTGGCTCAACTGGTCGTTGCGGCTCTTGTATTTCATCGCCGCGTAGTTGATCGTGAAGATGCCGAGGAACTGCTCGGGGTATTCCGCAATTGTAATCATCGATTCAGGCGTATCGAATTCCTCTTTCTGAATCTTGTTCGCCGACGCCGATACGGCCAGCGGATACGATGCATTCATCAGCAAGTGAATTCCATCGAAAGCGTGCGCACCCTGATCGGCGGCGATGCCACCGGCATAGTCTGAAAAGTATCGCCAATGCCTGAACCGCAGCGGGTCGGGATCAACCCGGTGCGTAACCGGACCCTGCCACTGCTCCCAATCGAGCGGGCCTTCCAGTTTCGCGGCTGGAGGCTGGCCAACGTAGTTGTTCAACCACCAGGAACGCACCATGCGGACGTTGCCGAGGGTTCCCGCGGCGACAATCTTGCGCCCCTCAAGATAGAGGTCGTAACTTCGCCGCTGCATTCCCACCTGGACGATGTTCCTGGACGCTTTCTCGGCGCGCACCAGTTCGGTGCCCTGTTCGGGAGTCTGACAAAGCGGTTTCTCGACATAGATGTCCTTGCCCGCGGCCAGAGCATCAAGCACCATGCGATGGTGCCAATGCTCGGGGGTGGCGATCAGCACGGCCTGGATGCTCTTATCTTCGAGGATCTGCTTGTAGTTTCGAATGGCTCTGGGGCTGTTCCCTTGCGCTTTCGCCGCGATCGACAAGGCCTTTTCGAGATTCGGTTCGTAGACGTCGCAGACGCTTGCTACCCGCACGGCCGGGTCCTTCTGGAACGCGCTCATGACGTACGTTCCCCGGCCCCCGCTTCCGATCACGCCGAGATTGATCTGGCTGGACGGAGCCGCATGAGTTGCCAGCATGGTGGAACCGGCAAGAAAGAAGTGGCGGCGCGATTGCATGTGTTGTCTCCTACTAAAACATTATGCTAGTTCGTGGCATGCCTTCAGCAGGACTTCCTGCGTCATCAGGTCATGTTGCGCCGAATACGCCGGTGTGGCGCCCTCGCGTATGATTCCCGCCATTTCGAGCAAATCCGGCGAAAAGCCGGGCAACTGGTCTGGTGGGAAGACGGTCTCTTTCAAGCCCGCCGGATACGGTCCGGCGGCGTCGCGAAGATGACTGATGAGCCGGTAGGGCGAAAACGGCCGGACGGTGACGGAACCATTGGCGCCTGTTATCTCCACGGTCCGGTAAGAGTTGCCGTGCGGGTGCATGGCCGCAACCGAGATCTCCGCCACGGCGCGCGGGTACTCAAGGATGGCGAGAGTGTTATCGGCCAGCGCATCATTCCCGCTCCCATGGCGCCACAGGTGTCCGGTGACGCGATCCGGCTTGCCCAGCAGATCTGTGGCGCGATCGATGAGGTGGCAGCCGAGCTCAAACATCATTCCTCCGCGGAAGGCGGCAAGGTCCCGCCGGTCGGCGGGGTTCATCGGTTTGTCAATGCGTGCCCGGAAGGAATAGACGTCTCCCAGCCAGCCTTTCCGCGCGGCGTCGAGCGCGGCCTGCATGGCCGGATGATATCGCCATTGATAGCCCATCTGGACCGTTCGCTTGCGGCGGCCCGCTTCGGCCAGCAACTCGCGAAGGGAATTCAGGTTGTTGCCGGGCGCCTTGTCCAGATGAACGAACTTGCCGGCATTGACCATCTGACGGGCGTAGGAGAGATTCTCCTGGACACGCGCTTCGACGGCGATGAACTCGATGGAGGCATCATCAAGAATCTCGCGTTCCGTCAGCCAGCGGATGCCTTCTAGAGATTTGTCTGTCCGTCGCCGGGCCGTGTCCGGTTCGCAGATGCCCACCAGTTCGAATTGAGGGAGCGCGCGCAATGCCGCCACCTTGCCCAGCGCGTGAGCATGACCAATACCGTAGACTGCGGCGCGAATCGGCTTAACCGCTGAGAAGGCCGTCGCGGCGGCTGCCGCCGATAAAAGGGTTCTTCGGGTCATCGTTCAATACTCCAATTTGTTTACCACAGGTTGGTCAGGGGCCTCCAGGTTGAACTTGTGCCGGGCGGCCGGGGTTTGCTCCGGGTGGCGGCCCGCGGGCGATGTCCCGACGTCACGGCTTTCCCGTCTCCGCCGCGAACTCTGAATTCGGAGGCGCCTGAACCTGGATGACGACGGACTCCGCGGAAGAGTCGTTCCGAACCTCGACGGCGTTAGGCCCCAGAAAGAACACGGTCTCGCGCTCACCAGCCTTGTACGTCCGCTGCTTCGATTTTACCGAGATTTCGCCTTTCCACACGAACAACATCTGTTCGCCATCGCCCTCCACGCGGGTCGAGAACGTCTGGCCTGGCTGCAACTTACGATACGCCGCGGCCGCCCGCTTGGAGCCCATTGCGGGGCTTGTGAAAAAGCCGCTTGTCTTGCTGAAATCGATGAGCTTCACCGCACCCGGCGTAATCACACCCTTCGGAGGAGCGGCGCCCGGACGGGATGAATCGCGAACACCGGTATAGAGCGCCAAGTCCGGGGGACATTGGAAGCTGATCATGGTCGTGCCCGTTCCTGTCGTGATCGTTCCATGAATCTGTCCGGAAGGCACAAAGGCGGCCTGGCCTTCGAATAAGGGCTTGCGCGAATCGCCCTGGCGAACATCGACTTTCCCCGCCAAGACCAGAAAGGTATCGTCGGAGTAATCGTGCACATGCTGGGAGAATTCCGCGCCGGGCTCGGAATTCGTGAAGTTTAGAGTAAGTTTCTTCGCCCCCATGTCAGGATGTACTCCCCGGGAAGCCTTCACGCCTCCCATCTGAAACAATTTTCCGTCAGTTACTTTCAGAACCCGGATCTGACCGCTCTGCTGCGCGGCCAAAAGCGGGAGCAGGAGAACATCCGGGCGCCCCGCTGGAACTCCAATGGAGGCTTGACCGGTTCCGAACTGGCTGTTCGCGTGGGGAACCGCGAAGAAACACAAAAGCCCGAGAACGATTGTGCGAAGCGTGAAGGCTGACATAAACTCTTCCTTGATATCCTGGATTGCCATGTGCGTTCCGAGAGGTCCTATAGTATATGCCATGCACTGTTGCCGCTTTGCGCTTTTCGCGAGCCGGGCGAATGCAAGGAACAACGGTC
>CAMAWS010000363.1 GCA_945861845.1 Candidatus Sulfopaludibacter sp. SbA3
GTACAACCTCGCCACCCGCCCTGCGCCGCCACGCCCGCTGATGCGCCTCGACCTGGAGGTCCCGCCCGCCACGCCGCTGGCGCGGTCCGAAATCATTGCCGGCTTCGGCGGAAACACGGTCGCGATTTCGCCGGACGGCGCCCGCCTGGCGCTCACGCTGCGCGACACGGATGGCAAGATACGCCTCCACACCCGCCTTTTGCACCAGGGTCAAGTTACACCGCTCGCTGGAACCGAGAACGCTCATGGGCCGTTCTTCTCGCCGGCGGGCGACTGGATCGGGTTCTTCGCCGACCGCAAGCTGAAGAAGATTTCCGTGGATGGCGGCGCGGCGGTCACCCTATGCGACGCGGTGTACGGCGTTGGCGGAAGCTGGGCCGACGATGGCAATATCATCGCCGCGCTGAACTCGGCGAGCGTCCTTTCGCGGATCTCCTCGGAGGGTGGGACGCCTGTGCCGGTGACGAAAATGAACGCCGGCGAATCGACCCACCGCTGGCCACAAGTTCTCCCTGGGAGCCAGGCGGTTTTGTTCACCGCGGGTGCACTGTCAACTACAAGTTACGACGACGCCAACATCGACGTTATTTCGCTTCGGACCGGCGAGCGGAAGACGCTGCATCGTGGCGGCTTCTTCGGCCGCTATTTGGCCGATGCCAACGGGACCGGTCACCTTCTGTAATCTGCACCAGTCCACGGCCTTCGCCGCGCCCTTCGACATCGGCCGGCTGGCACTGGCTGGCGCCCGGGCGCCCATGCTGGAGGATGTCAGCAGCGCGGTGACGGCTGGCGGGGATTTTGCGTTCGCGCGGAACGGAACGTTCGCCTATCTCGCCGGGAAGGCACCCGACTGCGGACTGGGTCGTTCAACAACTGCGTGAAGCGTTTCCCGAGGCAGCCCCGTATCGATACGTGATCCTCGACCGCGATTCGAAATTCGATGCTGAGGTGATTACGTTTCTGAAGGCGACGGGTCTGGAACCAAAACGGACGAGCGTCGAGGCACCCTGGCAAAACGGGATCGCGGAAAGATGGGTGGGGAGTGTTCGGCGCGAGAACTTGGACCATGTCATCGCCTTGAACCAACAGCATCTCCGCCGTCTGATCCGCGATTACGTGAACTACCACCACGAGGACCGCATTCACGACGCCCTGGAGAAAGACACGCCGAACACACGCCCGATCGAGACAAGGCCGGCAGCGAACGCGATCGTGATTTCCAGTGCGCGCCTGGGTGGGCCGGAATCTGTCCGAGCCGCTGGCTGGGTGAGTGCTTTCGGAAATCAGCGCTTGCCTTGAACGAGCCGCCTCCGGGGATCAGCGGCCACTTCCCCCGTTACGCAACGTCGCTCTGTGTTGCGATCAGGTTTTGGCTACCCACAGGTGTCAGCGGGATCTCGGCAAGTGCGAATCCGCAGGGACAATGGGGCCAGACGGCGGGTTCGGATAGTTCAAGTTTGCGTAGCGTCGCTCCGCGCTGCCGATCCAATTCGGACTACACACAGGTGTGGAGGTCCGATGATGGCGATCATCAAAGCAATGTTGCGCGAACCCTTAGCCAACCAGCTCTTTGATCGGTTCGCCCGTGGCGTCTTTAATAGAGTTCGCGATCTTGATGGGCCGGCCGACGGGAGTCATGTATTCCTTGTCCCATTCAATGCCCATTGCCTTGTAAACCGTGGCGAAGATGTCGCCGAGACTGACCTGCCGCTCGACACAATACGCACCGCGTTCGTCACTCTTGCCCACCACTGTGCCCGTCTTGATGCCACCTCCGCCCAGTGCGAGCGACCAGCAAATCGGCCAATGGTCGCGGCCCAGGTTGGGATTGACGTGCGGCGTGCGTCCGAACTCACCCATCACGACGACGATCGTGGAATCGTACAAACCCCTGTCCACTAAATCGTCAATCAGGGCCGACACGGAGCGGTCAAGCGGCGGGGTCAACCGGTCTCGATGACCCTTGTCGTTATCCGAGTGCGTGTCCCAGGAATTCCCATGGAACCCCGCTGCGGTCACAAACCGGCTACCGCCTTCGACTAGCCGGCGCGCCAACAGCAGGCTCTGGCCAACCGTATCTCGCCCGTAAGCATCCTTGGTTTTGTCTGATTCCTTGGATAGATCGAACGCGGCGCGAACGGAGGGAGTGAGAATCATCTCCCAAGCCTTCTGACGGAAGGCGTCCATCTTCGCGTGCTCGACGCTCTTGACGGAATCGCGATAATAACCATCGATCACATCCAGAAACGCCCGGCGATTTTCGACAGCCGCTGGAGCCAGCGATTTCGGCAACGTGAGGTCGTCGACCTGGAAGTTCTTTCCCGCCGGATCGGGAATGGTCAATGGATCATAATCGGGTCCGAGAAATGCCGACTTGAAGTAGTCCTGATACTGGCGGTTGCGCTCCCAGCGCGGCACGATTACATAGGGAGGCATGCCCTTTTGCGGCCCGAGTTCCTTGGCCACGATCGCGCCGAAGCTGGGGAACTGCATCGCCGGGATGTGCAGATGCCCTGTGGCGGCGTAATGCATTGCCTGTGGGTGATCGTCGCCGAAGGAGCGAATGGAGCGGATCAGCGCCAGTTTGTCCATCCGCTTGGCCAGGCTGGGAAGGAGTTCCGAAATCTGAATGCCCGCGACATTGGTGGAGATGGGCCGGAAGGCGCTGTTCGCCTTTGGATCCCACGTGTCGATCTGGCTGGGGCCACCTTCGAGAAAGACCAGGATGCAGGACTTCGCCTTCCCCTCGGCCTTTGTCCCGGTGGCAGCTTCCAGTTGCAGCGCTTGAGACAAATGGATCCCAAGGAATCCCAATGACCCGACTTTGATGAAGTCGCGCCGGCCGAACTCTTGCCTGGTTCCTGATATACAACCGCGTCGGATCATAGCGTTCCTCTCTTCCGGTCCCTAGTGATTCTCCGCGAACTCGCGGGAACTGACTACTGCCCACATCAGGTCCCGTAACGCTTCCTTGCGTTCCGGATTTTTCTCGATCAATTTCACCAGAGCCGCACTCTCCTGCGGCTTCGGCGTCCGGGAGAAAGCGGCCAGGTAAAGCTCTTCCACGACGTCCCTGTTGGATGTTCCCCGCTCGATCCAATCGTCGATGCGTCCGCCCTTGGCGAACAGCTTGTCGTTGTAGGTAGTGCCCGCCAGGATATGCAGAGCCTGGCTGAGATTCGGCTTCGCGTTCCGCTCGGGCACGGAGAAGCGATTCGACCGGCCGTAGATATCGAGGAACGGCGAGTGATAGATGTCGGTCTCCTTCAGTTGCAGAGCGCGAGTGCCGCGTGGCGCCTGTCCACCGCTGTCCGGCGCATCGGGCAGCTGCATGCTGAAAATTTCCGGTACGCCGGTGACGTCGGAGATCGCATCCAGCAGAATCTCTGCATCCAGGGCGCGCGGCAGCGCGTGCGAGTAGTTGACCACATCATCCTCATTGCTGGGTTTGGCGCGGCTGGACAACTGGTACGTCCGTGACTGCGCGATCACCCGCATGAGCTTCTTCAGATCGTAGCCGCTGTCGGCGAAGTCCTTGGCTAGCCGTGCTAACAATTGCGGATGCGTAGGTGGATTCGTGCTGCGGTAGTCATCCACCGGCTCCACAATGCCGCGGCCGAAGAAGTAGCTCCAGATCCGGTTCACGGCGGCTTCGGCGAAGTAGGGATGCGACGTCATCCACTTGGCCAGTTCCATCCGTGGGAAGTTGTTTTCCGTGTAGGGAATCTTGCGGCCGTCAAGCAGCTCGGGCACCACTTCCTGCTTGGTGCGCGGGTGCAGCACTCGGTAGTCCTTGGCGCCCGCGATATCGGCCGCGATCTCTTTGCCGCCGGGATGATCGAAAACCACGCCCTGCGCGTTGCTGCCCAATTTGAACATCGAGCCGAAGAAGGCCGCCATGCCCCAGAACTGGTCCTGGCTCCACTGCTCGTAAGGATGGTCGTGGCATTGCGCGCAATCGAGACGGCGTCCCATGAAGACTCGCACCTGCTCGCCCATGCCGTCCTGCGGCGGCGGTATCACGAAGTAGGGAAGGTAGTGCCGCGATGGCGCGCTGTAGCCCTGCGCCGCGATTCGCTCGAGCGCGATCTGGTTGTAGGGCTTGTTCGCCGCGATGCTGTCGCGGATCCACTGATAGTACGACTGGGTCCACTTCGGATTGATGCCGA
>CAMAWS010000364.1 GCA_945861845.1 Candidatus Sulfopaludibacter sp. SbA3
GACGGACTGAAACGCAACCAGTTTGGCGGTGTGGTGGGCGGACCGATCGTGAGGAACAAACTCTTCTTCTTCGCGGGCCACCAGGTGACGCTAGCGCGTTCCGAGCCGACTGACAATATTGCCTTCGTTCCAACCCCGGCGATGCTCGCTGGTGATTGGACAGCCATAACCGGTCCCGAATGCAATAGGGGAAGGCAGATCACTTTGAGGGCGCCATTTTCCAACAATCGGATCAATCCAGCGGCGTTTTCGACGCCAGCGTTGAACCTGATGAAACGGCTCCCAACCCCAACGGATCCATGCGGGCAGGTCAAGTTCGGTCAAAGGACCAAACTCGACGAGCACATACTCGTTGGGCGCGTGGACTACCAGCGAAGCGCGAAGCACACGCTTTTCGGCCGTTATGAACTTGTGCGTATGGACAGTCCGAACAACTTCGATGGCTCGAATCAGCTTTCAGTAAACCAACCGGATTACGACCGCCGAGCCCATTCGGTTGTCCTGGGCGATACCTACACCTTCGGTTCCAATCTGGTCAGTTCCTTCCGCGGGACTCTGCTTCGTGCGGTCAACGATAAATTCTTGGAAACAGACTTCTTCAC
The DNA here is from genome assembly GCA_945861845.1 of Candidatus Sulfopaludibacter sp. SbA3. GTDB lineage: Bacteria > Acidobacteriota > Terriglobia > 20CM-2-55-15 > 20CM-2-55-15 > CAMBFR01. Next base: position 603 of record CAMAWS010000364.1, read on the forward strand.
GTTAAGCGACCTGGGTGTAAAGAGTCCTTACTACCCGCAGGGTTGGGGGAAGATGGCCATTATCAGCGTTTCGGGTGCGTTCAACATCAATAGCGCGCAGTCAACGCCCGGCGTGACGAACATGACCATTTATCAGCTTGCAGAGGATATCAGCTGGATTCAGGCTGCACACCAGATCGGATTCGGTGCGAACTTCATCCATTCGAACATGAACTATTCGGCGGGAACATGGTCGCCGGGTCAGTTCGCATTCAACGCAACGAACACCGGACTGTCGCTCGGTGATTTCATGCTGGGAAGGCCCAACCAATGGAGCCAGAGCAATATTGGGACCCAGTATTACCGTCAGAATTACATCGGCGCATACTTGCAGGACACCTGGAAGGCCAACTCGCGCATTACCGTCAATGCAGGCGTGCGATGGGAACCGTACGTGCCTGCATACGACAAATTCGGCAAGATTGCGCATTTCGATAAGAAGTGGTTCGACCAGGGGGCTAGTAGTACGGTGTTCAGCAAAGCGCCAGCAGGAATCCTTTTTACTGGCGATTCAGGCCTCCCGGACACGAAATCGTTGAGTTCTCACCACTGGGCACGTTTCGCGCCGCGATTGGGAGTGGCGTGGGATCCTAACGGTAACGGCCTTATGACCGTACGGGCAGCCTACGGACTCTTCTTTGACTACCCGCACTTTAACCATCATGGCGGGTTGAGGGACACGCCGCCGCGGGGAAGCCGCATTACGCTCGCGAACCCAATTGGTGGTTTTGAGGATCCATGGTCGGGCTATCCGGGAGGAAATCCTTTTCCTCTGACCATCAAGCCAGACATGACATTTCCAACCGCCGGCGTTTACACCATCTTTCCGCTGGATCGCAAGAAGCCTTACATCAATCAATGGAACCTGACTGTACAGAAGCAATTCGGTGCAGACTGGCTCGCGGCCGGAAATTACATTGGCAACAGCGTGATCCATGTATTGGATCGAGAAGAGGCTAATCCGGCCATCTATGATCCCCGCCCCAGTTGTGTGATCGAGGGCCGTACCTATACGCCGTGTTCTCAGGTCGGCAACACCAACCAACGGCGCCTGCTGTATCTGCAAGACGCGAATAAGGGGCAGTACTTCAGCAATATCATTCGCGCGGATGACGGCGGAACACGCAGTTATAACGCGCTGGCACTTTCGCTGCAGCGTCGGCGAGCGCGCGGGATAACCGTTCAGGCCAATTACACCTGGTCCCACTGCATCGATGACGGCATGACCGATGTTATTCAAACCAATGGCAACAGAATTCCCGAACGCCGTGGCGCGAATCGTGGTGATTGTGAATTAGACCGCCGTCACAACTTCAATATGTCGACGGTATATGAGACTCCACAGTTTTCGAGTCCCACTTTGCGGCTTCTGGGCGCTGGCTGGCGAGTGTCCGGAATTGTGCGTGTCCTGTCTGGCGCGCGCCTGACAGTATCCTCGGGGCTCGACAATGCTTTTTCAGGAACAACCGACCAACGGCCAAACCAGGTACTTGCCTCGCCTTACGCTATCAATAAGAGCACTGAACTGTGGCTCAACCCGAGCGCCTTTGTACAACCGGCGCATGGGACGTATGGAAATGTCGGCAGGTCCGGTGTTGTGGGTCCCGGAAGCATCCGCATAGATATGGGCCTGACCCGGGCGTTCCGGATTACAGAGAGCCAGTCGCTGGAATTCCGAGCCGAGGCGTTTAACCTGCCAAACCATGTAAATCCAGGCAATCCGAGTTTGATCCTGACGGATTCCAACTTCGGCCGGATCCTGTCGGCAGCGGAGCCGCGTGTTATGCAAATGGCATTGAAGTATGTGTTCTAGGGCCGGGTGGAGAACTCCATGTATATTGCTTGCCAACTGATACCGAGCAGCATCTATTCTGAGCGACCCTTGAAATTTGGCGGAGGAGAAGATCGTGGACAAGAAGAACAATAACAGGCCGCGTATTACTCGAAGAGGGTTCATCAAGGAAGGCGCTGCGATTGGTTTGGGCGCAACGGCTATGGCTGGGCTCGGCACACAGGAGGCAAATGCCCAGACTCCGGTGCGATGGGACCGCGAAGCCGATGTTGTCATTGCCGGTGCAGGAGCCTCGGGGCTTTGCGCGGCCATTTCGGCGCGCGATAACGGCGCATCCGTAATCGCGATCGATGAAAACTACGATGTCGGCGGACACGCCATGGTTAGCGGAGGAAATATCCCGCTTGGTGGCGGGACGAGCCTGCAGAAGAAGTACGGAATAGTCGATACGGCGGATCTGGTGTACCTGGACCATACAGACCACAGAAATCCGGAGTACTTGCATGCCGACCGCGACCTCGTTCGCATCTGGGCCGACGAAAACGCCGCCACCTTTGAATTCCTCCTCGAGAACGGGGTCAAATTCCGTGACGCCGCTCCGAGGATTCTGAACCGTCCAAATGCAAACGTTCCGAGTGGAAGCGTTCCGAGGCTCTTCGCAGGTCAGGTGTACTCGGACAACCTGAACGAAACGATCGCGGGTTCACCCGGTTCCGGCGTCGTCAGACCCCTCGAAAAGAGCGCGCGGACGAAGGGCGCTGAATTCCTGCTGCGGCACAAGCTGACGGCCATCATCAGGGAAGCACCTTCTTCGGGAAGAGTCCTGGGAATCACTGCAAGATTCGAAAACAGAGACGTGAACATCCGGGCGAGGAAGGCCGTCATCATCGCAACCGGCGGCCATACAAGCAATGTGGAGTTTCGCAGGATCTTCGATCCGAGATTGACCGAAGAATATCAGGTAGCCGGTGAACCCTGGAGCAAGCAAAACGGTGACGGAGAACGCCTCGCTATGGGCCTCGGAGCCTCGTTGTGGGCCACAGGAAACCAGACTACTGACGGGGGTTCCCCGATTACAAAAACTCGGCATATCGGGTGCCGATACGGTTACTCGAATTTGAAGTGGGATCCGGAGAGTCCGGTGTTTGACCGCGCAGGCGCATCGGGTCTTACCGTTCAAAATTTTCAGGACGTCATTCTTGTCAACCGCGTGGGTCTTCGATTCTGGAATGAACTGGACAACTCCTTCGCCTTTTACCATGCCTGCCTGGGAACGAACGGCAACATGGGAAGGAGTGGCGAAAAAGGCAATGGTGGCGGTCCAATCTGGGCAGTTTTTGACGCTGACGCCGTGGCACGGGAAAAGTGGGATCCCAAGCCGCCAAACGTCGATCCCAACGGTTGGTTTTTCACTGCGGACACGATTGCGGAATTGGCCAGAAGAATTGTGAACCCCTACCAGTACAAACCCCTCCCCCCGGCTGCATTGGAAGAAACGGTGGCAAAATACAACTCCTATGTGGATATGGGAAAAGACGTGGACTTTAACAAGCCTACGCCAATGTTTAAGGTCCAGAAACCGCCTTTCTATGCGGCCTGGTCGACACCCATACTTCACGACACGCTCACGGGTCTGAAAATAAACGGGAAGTGCGAGGTGGTCGATATTCATGGCCAGGTCATACCGAACCTGTTCTGTGCGGGTGAGTCTGCCGGCGGATTCGGTCTGC
>CAMAWS010000365.1 GCA_945861845.1 Candidatus Sulfopaludibacter sp. SbA3
GTCTTCTGAGCTTTGGGTCCGGTGTTCCGCTCCCAATCCGCGTCCGCCTGCGCGGGGTCGATCTTGCCGTCCGCAGTGGTCCGAATCCGCCCCGATTGAATCGCCTTCTGGACCGCCTTGAGGCTCATGCCGCGATGCTTGGCGTACCCGCGGAGGCTGAGGAGCGGCATGGAATTGTTCTTCAAAGAAGAGCTTGCTATTCGCGGCCACCGAAGTGATGAATGTCATCGATGCAGCCCCGCTGGATCAAAGGAGACATGAACCCATGAAACTGTTTGCAATCGATACCGACAATAACATCACCGCAATCGCGGCTGGTGCAGAGATCCCGGAAGGCCAGGAGCGCTTCGGGAACGAGAAGGACCTCGCCAAGCTCGCGGCCAACTGGCCGGGCGACCGCCTGATCGAAGTCTGGAACAGCTTCGCCGGAGTGGCGCCCTTCGACGAACTGAAACCCGTCAAGAAGTTCACCGACCGCAAGACCGCCGCCGCGCGGATCTGGAAGGCGCTCCAACGCCTGGAGGCCCCCAAAGCCGCCAACGCCGCGCCACAGGCCGCCGACGTTGCGCCGAAGGGCAAGCGATCGCGGAAGGCGGCCACCGCCGAACCCAAGGCCCGCACGGCGCGGGAAGGCAGCAAGAAGTCCCAGGTGGTGGAACTCCTGCGCCGGCCCGACGGCGCGACGCTCAAGGACATCATGGACGCCACCGGTTGGCAGGCCCACAGCGTGCGCGGCTTCATCAGCGGCAGCGTCACGAAGAAGATGGGCCTCACGGTCGAGTCCTTCAAGAAAGAGAATGGCGATCGCGCGTACCGCGTAGCGAAGTAACAGACTGCCTACCAGCGCCGCCAGGAGCGATCCTGGCGGCGTTGTCGTTCTTACGCCTGTTGATCCGCCAGCCTCCGCACCTCCTCGGTCAGGGCATCCAGCCGGTCATGCAGATTCTTCTCGCGTAGCACGCTCTCCGTCGCGCGCACGTACGTTCCGTTGATTCTCGCGATGATTCGGTTTTCCAGTTCCGCCAGTTCCTTATGCACCTCGGCGAGCAACGCCCGGTTCTGCAATCCGACATACGTCCCGATCAGGCCCGAGATCAACCCGCTTGCCGGAATCAGGATTTGGAAAAAGTGTTCGTGCATTCTGCTCCTCAAGGATTCTCAGTTCAGCCGACCAGTCCGACAACGCCAAGCACAGCCCTTCGACGTCGGGGTGTCCGTCGCGAAGGAGCCGTTCGGCCTCTGCAATCTCGGCGCGGCAACGGTCCATTTCACGCTCGCGATTAACCTCACCGGCTGTCGTTTCGGTGGACGCGGGTGAGCCATGTTGATGAGGCATCCGATCTGTTCGTGCTCCCGGTTGAGCTTTGTCGTTTTCCGATATACGATATAGGAATGATTAGCAGCTTCAAAGACAAGGAGGCCGAGAAGATTTTCAACGGCCTCCGGTCCCAAAAGTTTGAAGCTGTAGCCAAAGCCGCCTATCGCAAACTGGCCTTCCTGCACTCAGCCGGCACGCTCCAGGACCTCAAAAGCCCTGGCCTCCAATTGGAGGCTCTCAAAGGCGATCGTGCCGGCCAGCACAGCATCCGGATCAACGATCAGTATCGGATCTGCTTCGTGTGGCAGGTCGGCAAGGCGGTCAACGTTGAAATTGTCGACTACCATTAGAGGTGCAACACAATGACCATGAAGCCCCCACATCCTGGCGAAACGATCAAGGAGGAGTACATCGTTCCTCTCGGCATGAGTGTCAATGCCCTCGCCAAGGAGCTCGGCATCGGAGCCGCGCGTCTCAGCGAAATCGTCCGCGGCCGGCGCGGCATAACCGCTGACACTGCCCTGCGGCTGGCGCGCTATTTCGGTACTACCCCGGAACTGTGGCTCAACCTCCAGGCATTCTATGAGCTGCGAATGGCGCAGCGAAAGTCCGGGCGCTTCATCGAGCGCCAAGTGAGGCCCCGCCAAGCGGCATAGCATAGCGAATCATGCAGTCTCGAATAGTCGACCTTGATCCTTGGGCACGACTCGAACACTTTCGGCTTTGGGAGACAGTATCGGGCGCTTGCCCGTAAGGGCCGCGATTGCTGTTTCGATAGGAAACTGATCGATGGTGCGCGTTCTCTCTGTACGCGCGGAACCCTGGTGCCCCGGAGGACGCAGGTAAATCGTTTGGAGAATGCGACCTTTGAACGGCAAATAGGCAACGACACGTAAATCCATGGCGACCAGGGCGACGATGTCGAACTCATCGTCTGCGTACTGACGCCTGCCACCCTTGCCGGCCCTCCGCACGTTGTACAGGTAGCCTGGTGTAACTGTGGCGCGCTGTGGCATTCTCTTTGCGCAGCGGCTCGCCTTCACCTGAACGCGATACAAGTTCCCTTCGGAATCAATCACGACATCATAGGGCAGCCCTTGTTCAGTGAGATACGCCCGGTATCCCGATAGAATCAGGTCGGCCACCACCAAATGCTCGGCAGCCTTTCCGAGTTCGAGATCTGTCACGTGTTCGTCAGTCACGCTTCAATCCGCCGGGCTTCTGACACCTGCTCAAATGTGTGGCCATCGGATTCGAGCGTCGCGGAGTTGCCCGTGAACTCGCGGTACCTGTGGCAGATTACGTCGCAATACTTCGGCTCCAGCTCAACCAGCCGCGCCTGCCGTCCCGTCTTTTCGCAGGCGACCAGTGTTGAGCCGGACCCGGCGAACGGATCGAGCGCTGTATCACGCGTCTTCGAGGAGTTGCGGATTGCTCGCTCGATCAGCTCCACCGGTTTCATCGTCGGGTGCAGGTCATTACTGACGGGCTTCTTGACGAACCACACGTCGCCCTGGTCGCGCGCGCCGCACCAGAAGTGGTCCGTGCCTTGCTTCCACCCGTAAAGCATCGGCTCGTACTGCCGCTGGTAATCAGCGCGGCCCATGGTGAAGGTGTTCTTTGCCCAGACGATGAAAGTCGACCAGTGGCCACCGGACTCGGTGAAAGCCCGGTACAGCGTGTGCAACTCTGATGACGACATGCAGATGTAGATCGCGCCTTTAGTGACCGCGAGCATGTTTGCACAGGCGCCTCGAAGAAACGGCTCAAAAGCTTTGCCCAGGTTGTCATTGGCGATCATTCGCCGTTTGCCTCGCAACTTGTCCTTCATGGTCGCGCCGTAGTTCACGTTGTAAGGCAAGTCTGTGAAGACCATGTCGGCGAGGCCGCCAGCGAGAACCTTCTCGACGCTCTCCATCTGCGTGGAGTCGCCGCACAGCAGCCGGTGATCCCCAAGCAGCCACACGTCGCCTGGCACCGTGACCGGCGTCTCCGGGACCTCCGGCACCGCATCGTCGTCGGTATTGCCGGCCCCGGCTTCGTCTGGCTCCGCGAGCAGCGCCTCGATCTCATCGTCGGCAAAGCCCAGCAAGTCGAGGTTGAAATCATCCCCTCGCAGCGACTCCAATTCAACGCGAAGCATTTCTTCATCCCATCCCGCGTTGAGGGCGAGACGGTTGTCCGCAATCACCAAGGCACGGCGCTGGGCCGCATTAAGATGATCCAAGACGATGACAGGGACTTCCGTCATCCCCAGTTTGCGGGCGGCCTGCAGGCGGGCGTGGCCGGCGATGATGATCCCATCGCCGCCGGTGAGAATCGGCGAGGTCCACCCGAACTCGGCGATCGAAGCCGCGATCTGGGCCACTTGCTCTTCACTATGCGTGCGCGCATTCCGAATGTAAGGGATCAACCGCTCCACCGGCCAGCGCACCACTTGGATGTCTGTCATGCCTTGCCCGGTTGGGTCTTCTGGAAAAGCCCGAGGTCGTTGTTCAGGTCCACGATGCGAGCGATCATCGGAACCACGAGCGCGACGAGCCGATCCCAAGTGAAATCCTTCGCTAAGTCCGGCCCGCCGTCATACGCCATCTTCAGCACGTCGAGGATGAGATCGAGTTTCTTCTTGCCCTGTCCGGGCAGCGGGATGGCGTCTTCCACAGCGCGCACCGCTGCCAGAATCAGCGGCAGAAGTTTAAAGAGAGTCAGTAGTGTTTTCATGGAGTGCACCTTGTGGGAGGGCGGCGCAGGATCAATCCTGGCGCCGCCCGTCCCGGAGTGGTTCAGGCCTTCTTCGTCAGCGCGTCGGCCACGGCGGCCGCAACCACCGCGCCGATG
>CAMAWS010000366.1 GCA_945861845.1 Candidatus Sulfopaludibacter sp. SbA3
TTGCACGGGACTAAAGTCCCGCGCCCACAGCGTACTGCCGAATTTCCTCATTTATTTCGCTTTGGTCTGGTCCGCGACCGCTTGCGTGGCACGCGCAACAGCCGCAGGGTCTCCCAGATAGCTGCTTCGTATCGGCGTGAGATCGTCGTTGAGTTCGTAGGCAAGCGGGATGCCGGTTGGGATATTCAGTTCGACGATCTTCTCATCGGAAATCCTGTCGAGGTACTTGACGAGGGCGCGAATGCTGTTTCCATGTGATGCGATGAGCACCTGCTTCCCGGATTTGATTGCGGGCACGATGGTCTCGTTCCAATAGGGCATCACCCTGTCGACGGTGTCTTTCAGGCACTCGGTCAGCGGAAGGTCCGCCGGTGTGACGCCCGCGTAACGGGGATCGTGGAGCGGCGCGCGTTCATCGCCGGGTGAAAGCGCCGGGGGCGGCATGTCGTAACTGCGGCGCCAGATTTTTACCTGGGCGTCGCCATGGCGCTGGACCGTTTCGAGTTTGTTGAGTCCCTGAAGGGCGCCGTAGTGCCGCTCGTTCAGGCGCCATGAGTTATGGATCGGAATCCACAGGCGGTCCATTTCTTCCAGGGCCAGCCACAAGGTTTTGATCGCGCGTTTCAGCACGGATGTGTAAGCAACATCAAAAGTGTAGCCTTCATCGCGCATGACCCGTCCGGCATTACGTGCTTCTTCGACTCCTTTTTCGGTCAGACCGACGTCGGTCCAGCCGGTAAAACGGTTTTCCTTGTTCCATGTGCTTTCCCCGTGGCGCAGCAAAACAAGCTTTTTCATTTGCCCTGAATTTTCCTCGATTGAAATCAAGTGCTTCGGCCCGTTATAGTAACTCGGTTTTACGCCTAATAACATGAGCGGCTGTGAATGCCAGCCCGCCAGGGCGCAGCCATCAAGAATAAGGAGGCCAATCCGTGTCTCGAGCAGAAGCAATGAAACCGCGGGGATTTGGTCAGACCCAACGGAAGGATTTATGGTGGCTGGAGCCGCTTGTGATCCTTCTAGGTCTGTCTGGCTATATCGTTTATGCGACCTGGGCGGCGTTTCAGGGTCAGTTTTATCATTGGGGTCCGTATCTTTCGCCATTCTATTCGCCGGAGATTTTCGGCGCTTCGCCTCATAGCTGGTTTGGTCCGAAACCGGCCTGGTGGCCGTCGTGGCTCTTGTTTTCACCGGCTTTCCTGATTTTGTGGGCGCCGGGTGGATTTCGTTTCACCTGCTACTACTATCGCGGCAGTTATTACAAAGCGTTCTGGGCGGATCCGCCGGGTTGCGCTGTAGGAGAACCGAGAAAGAGCTATCTGGGAGAGCGTTCTTTCCCTCTAATTTTTCAGAACATTCATCGGTACTTTCTGTACGTCGCAGTTATCTTCATTTTCCTGCTCGCGGCAGATGTGTGGAAGGCGTTGTGGTTCACAGATGTCCAGACGGGCATAACGTCTTTCGGAGTTGGAGTCGGCACGCTTGTGCTGGCGCTTAACGTGATCATGCTGAGTGGCTACACCTTTGGATGCCATTCCATGAGGCATTTTTCTGGTGGCGGTAAAGATCAATTGAGCAAGGCCACGTTTGGTCTCAAAGGCTACAACTGCGTGAGCTGCTTGAATCGTAATCATATGCGCTGGGCCTGGGGCAGCCTGTTCTGGGTCGCATTTACGGATGTTTATGTTCGCCTTGTCGCGATGGGCATCTGGACTGATTGGAGAATTTTCTGATGCCGGAATATTTAAAGTTCGAACACGACGTTTTAGTCATCGGAGCAGGCGGAGCGGGATTACGTGCTGCGATCGAAGCGGCATCGGTCCCGGGCTTGAAGGTCGGCCTGGTGTGCAAATCCCTGCTCGGGAAAGCGCACACGGTAATGGCCGAAGGCGGCATCGCAGCCGCGCTGGCAACCGTGAATTCAGCCGACAGCTGGAAAGTTCATTTTGCAGACACGATGCGCGGCGGCCAGTACGTCAATAGCTGGCGCATGGCCCAACTGCATGCGCAGGAGGCGCCCCAGTGCGTGCTGGAGCTTGAGGCTTGGGGTGCGGTTTTCGATCGCACGACCGAAGGCAAGATTCTTCAGCGAAACTTTGGCGGGCACCGATATCCGCGTCTTGCGCACGTTGGCGACCGTACGGGGCTCGAGATGATCCGCACGCTGCAGGATCACGGCATCCATCAGGGAATTGATGTGCACATGGAGTGCACGGTTGTGTCTCTTCTTAAGGATGGCGACCGGGTCGTTGGCGCGTTTGGCTACGACCGCCAGCGTGGCCGTTTCATGTTGTTCCAGGCAAAGGCGATCGTACTCGCAACGGGAGGCGTCGGCCGGGCCTATAAGATCACCAGCAATAGCTGGGAATACACGGCTGACGGTCATGCCCTTGCGTACAACTCGGGCGCCGATCTTGCGGACATGGAGTTCGTGCAGTTCCATCCGACTGGAATGATCTGGCCGCTCAGCGTTGCCGGCATCCTCGTCACCGAGGGAGTTCGCGGGGAAGGCGGCGTTTTGCGCAACAGTCTCGGAAAGCGTTTCATGTTCGACGACATTCCAGAGAACTATAAGAGCCAGACCGCTGATAGCGAGGAAGAAGGATGGCGGTATACGCAGGGCGACAAGCAGGCTCGACGGCCACCCGAGCTTCTCACGCGCGACCACGTAGCGCGGTGCATCATGCGCGAAGTCAAAGCGGGTAGAGGGAGCCCGCATGGCGGCGTCTTTCTGGATATCTCCTGGATCAAGGAGAGAATTCCGAGCGCTGCCGAGCACATCAAGAAGAAGCTGCCGAGCATGTATCACCAGTTCAAGCAGCTTGCGGATCTGGATATCACCACGACTCCCATGGAAGTGGGGCCGACGACGCACTACATCATGGGCGGAGTCCGAGTGAATCCCGATACTCAAATGTCTACGGTCCCCGGTTTGTTCGCGGCCGGCGAATGCGCCGCCGGACTTCACGGCGCCAACCGTCTTGGCGGGAATTCGTTATCGGACTTGCTTGTGTTCGGGAAACGCGCCGGCAAGTACGCGGCGGAGTTTGCCAAAGGGAAGTCGCAGGGGAAGATCAACACGGATGAGGTGGACAGCATCGCGAAAACGACGCTCGAGCCGTTCGACAGGGTGTCTTCTTCCGGGTCGACTGGTGAAGGGCCGTTTCGTATCCAGCATGAACTGCAGGAAAAGATGCAGGACCTGGTAGGAATTGTCCGCACGGAAAAGGAGATGTTAACTGCCCTGGATGAACTGGAGAAACTGAAGAAGCGCTCCAGCGTTGTCGCCGTGGACGGCAATCGCGAATACAACACGGGGTGGCACACCGCTCTCGATCTTCCAAACATGCTGGTTATCTCAGAGGCAATCACCCGCGCGGCTATCGAGCGGAAGGAAAGCCGTGGAGGCCATTTCCGGGAGGACTTCCAGAACAAGGAGAAGGCGTTCGGGGAATTCAACATCATCATACGCCGGGGCGCCGGTGGGGAGATGAAGGTCGTGCGGGAGCCCATTGCGGAAATGCCCGCGGAACTGAAACAGATTATTGAGGAGCAAGCGAAATGAGCTCGGCGACTTTTCAATTGTGGCGTGGGAGCGGTGCGGACGGGAAGTACACAACGTACACCACCGATTATCAGGAAGGCATGGTGGTCCTGGACGTCATCCACAAGATCCAGGCGGAACAGGCGCCGAACCTTGCAGTCCGCTGGAACTGCAAGGCAGGCAAATGCGGCTCATGCTCGGCGGAAATCAACGGGAAGCCACGGCTGATGTGCATGACGCGCATGAACGAAATACCGGTGGAGAGTCCGATCACCGTCGAGCCGATGAGAGCGTTCCCCTGGATACGCGATCTTGTCACCGATGTGTCATGGAATTACCGGGTCAAGAAGCAGATCAAGAAGTTCAAGCCGCGTCCACCCGACAATCCGGATGGTACGTGGCGCATGTCGCAGGAAGATGTCGATCGTGTTCAGGAATTTCGCAAATGCATCGAGTGTTTCCTCTGCCAGGACGTTTGCCATGTCCTGCGCGACCACGGTAAACACGAAGAATTTGTTGGCCCGCGTTTTTTCGTTTACGTAGCGGCGCTTGAGATGCATCCTCTAGACACTGAAAATCGTTTAGAAGAACT
>CAMAWS010000367.1 GCA_945861845.1 Candidatus Sulfopaludibacter sp. SbA3
CCAAAGGCTGTAGTGGCAGCTGAATCCGTCCCAGGTCCAGGTATTGGGCCGAAGTGAAGGTGGTTTCCGTGTTCAGGCCGGGCTGGTCGCCGGAGGCAATATCGATCAGCCTTAGTGCTTCGCGCTGGTAGGAAACGGAATATCCCACACGCAACACCGTCTTATCCTGTCCAAAGTATGGAATGCTCCAACTCAGGCCGGCGACGGGCGCAAAATTATTCCAATCGTTCTTGTACAGCTTGCTGGATGGATTGGCGGAGTTCTTCCCGACGAGTTGAATTTGAGTGAGAGAGCCGGCCAGGTGACCAGGTCTATAAAGGTCCGCCCAGTCCGTTCCCGATACACCGAAGAGTCCCGCCGAGCCGCCCACCAGGGCCGCAGCCTGTCCGTTTCCCTCCCACGGAACGCCATAGAAATCGTAACGTATGCCCAGGTTGAGCGTGAGCCTTGGTCTCACTTGAAAATCGTCCTGGAAAAAGAGGCTGAATTCGCGCTGCCGCCACGTGCGCTGCTTTCCCTCGCCCGCCAGGAAAACGGGATTGCGGCTGGCGGTTGCATTGAAAGCCTGCACGACGCCATTCAGCGAACCGCTGAGGTCGATCAGCAGGTTCTGCGCTGTCCCAACATTACGGCCTATTCCAACAATCGTGGTGGCTGAGACGCCTGCCACAGCACGGCCTCCGGCGCCGAAATATGCCCTCGGCATGACGTCGAAGGAATTGAAGCCATTGGTGCTGACAAATCGAGCCTCGCCACCGGCCTTCATTCCGTGCCGGCCCGATCGCCAGCTGAGCTTGTCGCTGACGACATAAAACGGCGAGATCCGCCCCTGGGGATCGCTTTCGCTACTGATGACGTCGTTCACAAGAGTCATAACCGGCAGGTAACCGGCTCCGCCAGCCGTCTTCGGAAGCAATGAAGCGCCGCTGCCCAATTCCCACGGAGCGAGGAATCGCAGCCGTGCTCGCTGGGCGCCCGCCGTGAAGTCGTTCAGCAAGGATGGAGAAAGCACCGATGACAGGTGGAGCGAAAAAAACGTGCCCTTCGTGTTCAGCTTTCCACCGGGCGATGCAGGCAGCGATTGAGGCATGAAACCGTTGTCCAGATCTTCGCGTTCGCGCGTATGACTGAAGCTCAGACGGTGATCTTCGTTGAAGACATGGTCGAACTTGATATCGAACTGGTCGCGATCGTCCGTATCGCGGCGTCTCCAGGAATAACCGGACGTATTCAGGCCGTCCCCAAAACGAAAGTCATTTGGCAGCGGCATGAAACTGATCAACCGCTGAACCGTTCCCGTTGGATCGAAGCCTGGCCGAATTGCATCCCGGCCAAAGAGGCTGACGGATTGAAGACTGGCCGTTGCCGTCGCCGGGCGGACCGGATTTCCCAGCAAGTCGACGGTTGGTACAGCGGCGTCCGTGTTGCCGTTGCGGACCCCGGGGAAAAAGCGGAAAACGCCCTGCCGCGCATCGGTCGTGTAGACAATCGAAGTCACCGCATCGCGCGTGACCTGGCGCTGCCCGTCATAGAGAAAATAAAAGAAGGTCCGGTTCCGGATGATCGGACCGCCCAGAGCCCCTCCAAATTGATTGCGGATGAGATCGTCGCGTGGAATACCGGAACGGTTGTTGAAAAAGGAATTGGCCGTCAGGGCCGTGTTCCGGTTGGATTCGAAGACGGTTCCATGAAAATTGTTCGTACCCGACCTGGTCAGGATTTGAATCTGTCCCGATCCGCGTCCCAGTTCCGTATCCGCGGGTGACGTGATAACGCGCATCTCTTCGACAAGGTCCGAGCTGGTAAAGACAACGGAATTGACACCGAGGTTGATCCGCTGATCCATCACATTGATTCCGTCGCGCGTAACGTTCACGGCGCCGATCCGCGCGCCGCCCAGGTTGTTCCCGACCAATCCTGGCTGAGTCAGGACCAGGCCGAGAGCATCGCGGCCAGGCAATGGGAGGTCTCTGATCCGAACTCCCTCAATGACCTTGCCGACAGAGGCTGTGTTGGTCATCAGGGCTGAATCCAGCGGGGCGACTACTTCCACGTCCTGCGTGATTCCGGCCACCGTCAGTTCAATAGAGACGTTGAGCCGGGCGGAGACACTGGCGGCGACGTCGTCGTAAATAAAGGTTTGAAATCCGCTCTTTGAAGCGATCAGCCGATAGACGCCACTCTGAAGACTCGGGAACTCGTACACGCCGGCATCGTTGGTGGTGGTTGACGTCAAAACACCTGTCGCGGTGTTCTGGGCCGTCACACTCACGCCGGGCATGACAGCCCCCGCGGCGTCCGTAACGGTTCCTAAAATGCGGGCATTTGTGCCCTGAGCGTTTGCAGATCCAAGTGTCAGGACGAAGATGCAAAAAGAAATGACTGCCAGTCGCTTCATATTGCGATTCGCCTGCCTGCAGCTGATCTTGCACAGGCCCGCGAGATCGCTGAACGCAAGGGCATTGGATATCAGACCTTCCTGAAGATGCTTGTACGCGAGGGCCTCTTACGCGAAACCCATCGTAGCTGAAAGTTTGCTTGATACCGCCGCCAGGCGCCGCATCCGTTTTAGGGTATTTGCAGTGAAGTGCAGAACCAGCACCCGAAACGAGCTCCACGATCTCATCGAACACGCGCACGCATATCGCCTGAGGGACGGGTGCGCTGCGAGCCGCTATACCACGGCTTACTTGCTGGTATCCGTTCCGCTGCTGGGAGGGGCAGACCCGCCCAGGAATAATCTTCGCCCATCCGCGAAGACGAAATTCCTGCCCACAGCCTTGTTCGTACCATCCTTGGCTTGATAGCCTTCGATGACGAACTCTGAGCCGATTTCCAGGGTCTTTTTCGTCACACCGAGCCGGATGAGCTGGTTCGGGCTTCCGCCCTCGACCATCCACGGAACCACTTTGCCATCCGGACCTTTTACGTCGATGTGGAACCACGAATGGGGATTGATCATTTCCCACTGCGTGAGCTTCCCCTGGATTTTGAGCGGCTTGTTCATGTCAAATTCCGCCGAAAACGCGTGATGCGCCCACGCCGGCGCCGAGGCCAGCAGCAAACAGGCGCCCGCAACCAAAACCGCGAGCTTGGTTCTCATAGAAGTTCCCCCATTATTTCGATCCCTTCGCCGCGGCTTCTCCGGTGGCTCTCTTCTCTTCGGCCCGAGCGCCAGCGAGCGTGTTATACAAGCCATAATTTCCTTCGTGACAGGCGTGCTCGAATAGCGGACCGATCGTCGTTTTCATCGGCAACTCCGCGGACCACGGTCTTGTCCACGTTGATGGATCGTCGACAGTGAATTGATAGCGGATCGTGTCGTCCGCTACGCGTGTGAATCGCTCGGTCAATTTCATGTTCTCGCTGGATCCCTGGAAACGCGTCTTGCCGGTGAAATTCGTGCTCTCGACGACAAGCGTCTCGCCCTCCCAATGGCCGACGTAGCTTCCTGACCACTGGCGGACGTTCGCTGGCAGAGGCTGCCGTCCGTCCAGCGCGATGATGCGTACGTCGTGGATCATCTCAACGAGGATCATCACGTATCCAGGCTGCTGCACAATTTGATAGTTGTTGTTGTAGGCCCCAGGGAGCATTGGCGGCCCGGCGCGATCCATGATGATACAACGCACGCTCAGCGGCTGGTTCTGCACGGCGTCGGTGGCGGCGCCCATTTGCTTTTGCATCGCCGCACGCTCTGCTGTTCTCTCCTGCCCTTCCGCTGTCATGGGAGGAATTCTCCCATCCGCCGGGTCCACGATCATCGAAGTACGGAGATTCAGCGTCACTCCTCCCTGACTCCGATCGAGTCCGAACTGAGTAAAGTCATAATGCACGTCGTCTACGGTTCCGGGTTCCGTCTGCTCACCCTCGGCCTCGGCTGCTCGTTTTGCAAGTTCGACGGCTTCCTCTTCTGTGAAAAACTCCTTGGTGACATTCTTCGGCCGCTGCAGAGGCGTATACGTGGTGTTCGTCCAAAAGCCCTGCAAATCGGGCTGGCCGTCGGGTGTGCGCGGCGCAGTGTAAGTCTTTGCCGCCGTTCCGCTCGTTCTCGCGGGGGTGGATGCCGCCTGACCGGCGGCTGGTATCGCCGCCGACAACATGACAGCGATCAGAACGGTCAGAACACT
>CAMAWS010000368.1 GCA_945861845.1 Candidatus Sulfopaludibacter sp. SbA3
AGAAAATGGGAAATGACCGGCCGGACCCCGATTTTTTATCTGCTGGAAGAGGCCACTTCCCGTTTTACGGGCTTGCCGTAGACTTCGACCCAGCCGACATCCACGTATCCTCCGTCGCCATGACCGCTGCCGGGGATAAGATCCACAAAGCCGATCTCATCGACCTTGCTGAGGTCCACGCTGGGGAGCAGGTTGCCCCGTGTGTAGACCTTATCCATATCCATCTTTATCCAGCGGATATCGCTGAACGATAATTCGTAGGGGTGGTAGGCGGAAACGGTTCCGACTCCAAGGTCGCCCAGCAGGAATGTGCCGTCGGCAAGCTTGAGCAGCGGATAGGCCTTATGGAAGCCGGATACCTTGATATACCAGCTCATTTTCGCGTTACCCGTCAGATCGACGTAGTTGTTTTTTTCACGGAATGTCATGGCGCAGGGTCCCTCGCACATCCCCGTCCACACGTGCAGCGGGTTGAATGGATCCCCCGCCGCTCCATTTTCCTGAATATCCTTACTGAAGGGCCCATACAACTTGAGTTGCAAATTGGGATTCGCGATTCCGAGTTGATCGATGGGATGCTCCACCGGCACGCCGGGTACGGCTTTCCAGTCTTCACGGAAGAACAACGGAGCGGGAACCGGGCGGGGCCTTGCTGCCGGGGCCGCATTTGCAGCGGCCGGTGCGGCCTGTTGCGCGAAGGCGCTGGAAGCGATCGCCATAAGGACTAAGCAACTCACTATCGATACCAGAACAATACGTCGAGACATGCAAGCCTCCCTTTCGTCATGGAACGGTTTGTGCGGTTAATTGAGTGGCGGCAGTATATCAAGGCCTTTAACAGTTCGTGTACACTGAATCGCTTCCAATAATGAAGAAGGAGATCGGCCGCTCAAATTGAGTGATTCCAGTCATCGGCACGATGCCTACGCCGCTCTCCGACTTCCGACTTTCCGCCGATATTTCACGGGCAATGCACTGCTCATCCTCGGTTTTCAGATGCAGAAGGTTGCGGTGGGCTGGGAGATTTACGAGCGAACCGGGTCGGCTCTCCACCTCGGCTACGTGGGATTGGTGCAGTTTCTCCCGGTTGTCGCCCTTGCGCTGATCGCCGGTCATATCACCGATTCATATAACCGTAAGCGCGTGCTGATGGGCTCGCTTGCGCTGACTGCACTGACAACGTTTGGTCTGGCCTGGAACTCGGCGTCCAACGGCTCAGTTGCCGTAATGTACATTTTTTTATTGGCAACCGGCGTTGCGCGGGCTTTTCAAAATCCATCGCGCGCCGCATTCCTGCCGCGGATTGTGCCCCGCGAAATTTTCCCAAACGCGGTCTCGTGGAATTCGAGCGGTTTCGAGCTGGCGTCGATGATCGGGCCTGCAATCGGCGGGCTGCTTATCGGGTTCTTTCGAAGCGCAATGCTCGTATACCTGATAAACGGTTTCGCCGTGCTGGCCTTTATCCTGCTCCTGGCGCGCATCCCCTACGCAAATGAATTGCAGGAGAAACATCCCCTCACGTTGAGGTCAGTTTCTGTCGGTTTCCGCTACATCGCCAAAACACGAGTCGTGCTGGCGGCGATGACGCTGGACGCGTTCGGCGTTCTGTTGGGCGGTGCGGTCGCGCTGATGCCGATCTTTGCCAAGGATATCCTGCAGGTCGGACCGCGCGGTCTCGGCTGGTTGATGACGGCTCCCGCGATCGGCGCGTTCAGCATGGCGATGTTCCAGGCGCACCGTCGTCCGGTGCAGAAGGCGGGTCGAAGACTGCTCTTTGCCGTTGCGGGTTTCGGGTTGGTTACGGTTCTGTTCGGCCTGTCCCGGAGTTTCTGGTTTTCCCTGCTGATGCTCTTTTTCCTTGGGGCGTGCGACAACATCAGCGTCGTCATCCGTACGAGCCTGATCCAGTTGCTCACGCCGGACGAGATGCGTGGGCGCGTCTCGTCAATCAACGGACTCTTCATTGGAACTTCAAACGAACTGGGCGCCTTTGAATCAGGCATGGTGGCGGGCCTGGCCGGCCCGGTATTCTCGGTCGTCAGTGGAGGAGTCGGCACGATCTGCGTCGTCCTTGCCGTCATCTGGTTGTGGCCGGAACTTCGCCGTTACGGCGCGCTCGGCAGTTCATCAGCCTGACGACGTATTCATTTGAAATTGGACGAATCCTGCATCTCAAATCCGAAATCCCGAAATCTTCAATTGGACTGGCGATCCTACCCGAAACCACGCCTCGTGACTCATGTGGTCCAATCTGATATTTCGGGATTTCGGATTTGAGATGCAGGATTCGTCCAATTTCAAAATCTCCTCTCCTGTTTCCTGCTTGACACAGTGCGGGCCCGCTCGATCTAATCTCCCAAAGTCGTCCAATTCGAATGCGGAGGCATCGCGATGCGTTATTGGTTAGCAGGTTTTATGATTCTGGCTTTTGGGGTTCTTGCGGCCGTCCCGGTGTCGGCTCATCACTCTTTTGCGGCACAGTTCGACAGTAACAAGCCGATCGAGGTTAAAGGAATCGTCACGAAAGTCGAGTGGATGAATCCTCACGTTTACTTCTACGTCGACGTCACGGACGAAGGCGGAAAGGTGAACAACTGGGCGCTGGAAATGGGCGCGCCGGCAGCCCTGGCACGCACCGGCTGGAACCGCAATCTGATGAAAGTCGGTGACCAGGTCATCGTTAAGGCGACTGCCGCCAAGGACGGAAGCCGTCTGGCGAATGCTCGAAGCGTCGTGATGGCCACCACGGGCAAAGAATTGGGCGCAGCATCGAGCGAACGCGCGACGCCATAGTTCGCTATGGCTGAGATCCTTGGTTTGGGGATGACCCACTATCCTCCGCTCGCGGGCCGCGACGAAAATATGGCGGGGATTTTGAGGGGCACACTCCGGGATCCGGCCATACCTGCCGAGGTCAAGGACCCATCCAACTGGCCCGAACCGATGCAGCGCGAGCGGGGAAGCGACGACGGGAAAGCGGCCGCCGTCGCGCATCGCGCCGCCTTACTGAGGGGCTTCCAGCGCATTCGAGCCGAACTCGATGAGTTTCGCCCCGACTTCGTTCTCATCTGGGGCGACGATCAGTACGAAAACTTCACCGAAGATATCATTCCGCCGTTCTGCATTCTCGCCTACGACTTCATCGAAGCGCAGCCCTGGGCATTGAAGGCTCCTGGAATGCCGGGCGGTGGAAACGTCTGGGCGGAACCTGAAAACGCTGTTTTCAGGATTCGCAGCCACCGGGAGGGCGGCAAGCTTCTTGCTTCAGGCTTGATCCGTGAAGGCTTCGATGTTTGCTACGCCTATCGGCCGTTGCACCTCCAGGGTGTGGGGCACGCCTTCCTCAATTCTGTTGCCTATCTCGATTACGACCGGAAAGGCTTCGATCACGCGATCGTCTGCTTTTCGATCAATTGTTACGGCAGCAAGGTTATCGCCTTCAAGGGTGGCGCAGGCCGATTTGGCGAGACGCCGACGGGCGACGACCTGGATCCACCATCGCCGTCCCCGCAGCGATGCTTTGATCTTGGAGCGGCCACCGCGCGCGTCCTCAAAGCCAGCCCCTATCGTGTAGCTATAGTCGCGTCGTCGAGTTGGTCGCACGCGTTTCTGCATGACAAGGCATGGCGCCTTCACCCGGATGTCGAGAGCGACCGGGCGTTCTACGAGGCGTTGAAGTCAGGGAATTATTCCAAGTGGCGAAACACATCGCTGGCAGCCCTGGAGGACTCCGGGCAGCAGGAAATGCTGAACTGGTTCTGCCTTGCCGGCGCGATGTCGGAACTCCAGCGGAAGCCGTCGTGGACGGAGTTTATCGAGTCCTACCTCTTCAATTCCGACAAGTGCTTCGCGGTTTTCCCTCCTCGTTGATTTTCTCGGCCATCGCCGGTTTGACTTCGATGCATCTGATGCAATAGCATCAGATGCATGAGAACTACGTTGGATATTGAAGACGATGTATTGACCGCGGCCAAGGAACTGGCCCAGCGTGAAGGCAGCACGGCAGGAAAGGTTTTGTCCGATCTGGCTCGGCGCGGTCTGGCTGCTCCGGTTCTGAAACGGAAAGTCCGATCGACCTCGCGAGCCGGCGTGCCGGTATTACCCTCACGAGGCGAGA